>NZ_FUXM01000015.1 GCF_900167165.1 Carboxydocella sporoproducens DSM 16521
AGTTCGGTTTTCATTAGCTGTATAGTTTCAGTATCCAGTTTGTTGCCCAGGCTATAAAGCTGTAGAAAGCCTTTAACAGCAGTAAGGGGGTTGCGAATTTCATGGGCCAGGCCAGCAGCCAGTTGCCCGATGGTGGCCAGGCGTACTGAATTGCTGAGAGCAATTTCCCGTTGTTTGGCGGATTTTCTGGTGATCTTATTGAGTTCTTGTTCAAGATCTGTTAGGGCGGCTTCCAGATTAAAAGTGTCTGTTTCTATCATTTTAATAGAAAAAGGTATTTTAGCAGTTTTTAGACGATCACAAATCTGGCCTTGACTGATAATTAAAATACGATTAGAAGAGTAACGGCAAAAAAGCTGTGAGCCGCAAAGGTTGCGAAGGAAGATAATAAAGTCATTGGATGAATTTCCTTGTGATTGTTCTACAAGATAAAGCCAAACGGGGTAATGAGAGATTTCTGTAGAAAAATGTTCAAAAATATATTTACGGGAATACACATAAGTCTGATAATCTATATAATCATCATCTAAATATTTAAGTAAGTGTTCATCTATTTTTTTCTTATATAAATAAATTACTATTGGAACTAAAAACATAGTAATTATTGGACTTGTATGAAAAGCATTAAAAGCTAAATAATAAATGGGAAAAGTAATTATTTGAATAGATAAAGCCTCTTTAATTAATTTCTTATTAAATATATCTGCTATAATTAAAATAGAAACTAAAAATAGGAAGTTTGTAAAGAAAAAACAAAAATGAAAAATAATATATGAAATGAATTGGACAGAAGGTAAGTAGCTTTTAATATTAATAAAAATTAAATGTGTAAAAAAAATTGAAAGAATTATTTGACCAAAGTTAAAAATGAGTTTATAAAACTGTTCTTTTCTAATTAAATGGCAAACATAACCATCCAGTATCGCATAACCTAATGCAGCAGAAAAACCGAAATCAAAGTATAATATTGGATACCAGATGCTTAATAGATTAAATGAAAATTTCAAGTTTACCATATTAATAAATGAAATAATAGATGATAAAACAATAGCAAAATATAAATATGGATTTTTTATAGAGTATGGATCAAAATAAAAAAATAATACAATTAAGCTACAACAAAAAACTAAATAAATATACAACTTGGCATACCAGGCTAATTTCATCGCTAAATAGCCTCCACTAGCTAACAATGTTTAAAAACAGTGGCAACTTAAGGATAAATGTAGTATAGTCACTTTCAGATGCCAGCTCCAGTTGACCATTATGATTGGCGGCAATTTGCTGGCAAATAGTCAGGCCCAGTCCAATCGCATTGGGCCTGGTTGTAAAGAATGGCTGGAAAACCAGCTCCCGCTTATCAGGCTCAATGCCAGGTCCGCTATCCTGTACGGTCAGAAAAACATGGGCCTGGTCCTGACCGGTTTTCACTTTAATCCAGCCTTTACTTTCCACAGCCAGGTAGCTATTTTGCAGCAAATTGATAAGCAGCTGCCGAATTTGGGCAGCATTTAGATAAAGCTCAGGCAGACCGGGATCCAGTTCTATTTTCAATTCGATTTCCCGCAGTAAAAGTTCCGGCTTAACCAGTTCTACTGTTGAGGTCACTAGCTCATTCAAATTCAGCTTTTCCCTTTGTTTATGTTCCAGGGATGGATTGGATAAATAAAGTAATCCTGTAACCAGCTGGTTAACGCGGTCTAGTTCTTCCTCCATCATCTTAATCGTATCAGCAGGTAATTCCCTGCCCCATTCCAGTAACTGCAAAAAGCCGCTGACAGTGGTCAGAGGATTACGGATTTCATGGGCAATACCGGCGGCCAGCTGGCCAATAGTGGCCAGGCGAATGGACTGTTGCAATTGTTTTTCTTTTTCCTGCTGATATTCCTGACGCAACTCCCCCAGCTTTTGTTCCAGCTGATCCAGAATTTCCTCTACTGAAATCAAAGCGGGAGTGAAAGCTAACGTGGCTACCAGACAAGGAGGTTCAGCAGCTGGTTGTTTTATTTGGTCCATACTCAAAATAGCCAGCTGATTGCTGGTATAGCGGTAGACAGTTATTCTGGTATTGGACTTATACAGGGAGCGGACAAACTGGCGCAATCCATCTTCAGCGGCTAGACTGCCGTGGATTTCTTCAATATCCCTGTAGTCCGGCAATTCCAGCAGGGTAATCCAGTGGGAAGACTGCTTCTTCTGGGCTAATTGGGCCAGAGTATAGAATAAGTGTTTTCGTGAATAAAGGAGTACATTATTATCCAGAACTTCAGGCTGAGTTGTAGGCAAAGTGGGTTGTAACAGTTTTTTGATCAGATAAAGGAAAGCAGGTACCAGGATCAGGGTTTCCGTAGGACCGGCCTGATAGGCAGCAAAAATCAGATAATAAAAGGGTAAGGAAAATAACAAAGTTGAGCTAATATTCCCGAGCAAGGAAGAATAATATTGCCCGCTTAGTAAAAGCAATGGCAGGTAAAGCAGTCCATTTAATACAGTAGAGATTAAATAAAAGAATAGAAAGTTAATGAATATCGGTAATTGGAAAGGTTGATTCAGGGTTTGCAGGATGGTAGTTGTCAGGGTCAGGAAGATTGCCGTCTGTCCCAGATTGAACAACAGTTTGACCCAGCCATCCCTGCGGCTGATATTGTCAATAACAACTTCTGCTGTTCCCAGCCAGACCAGGGCTGCCGGACCGAAAAAGTAAAAACAGATAAAATCCAGACCGCTCACCAGGTTGAATGTTACCCCCAGATTAAGGGCAGATAAATAAGTGGTAATTCCTGCAGCCAGGAATAATAGGAGCAATTCGTTGCTCAGGGGCTGGTACCAGAAGGACAGATGCTGGGTCAGAAAAATAATACCAATTATAAAATAAAGCAATGCCAGTATTTTGATGGAACGGTTGGATTGCAGCAAAGTTCGACCACTCCTGAACATCTTAATTGAAAATATTAATTATAATAATATCATTATAACACAGGAAATTTATTTCATCGACACCGGGAAGGAATTTGCTACCCGGTGTCGAATATTTTTCAGGGAATGCCTGTAGGAGGGAAATTAGGTGATTGAACTTTACAATATATCCAAAATTTATCCTAATGGTGTCAAAGCCCTGCATGATCTGACCCTTAAAATCGGCAGAGGGGAGTTTGTGTTTCTGGTCGGACCCAGCGGGGCGGGGAAATCCACTTTACTGAAACTGTTGACCAGAGAGGAAAATCCCACCAGGGGCCAGATCTATATCAATGGTAAAAACATTGTGCGCATGAAAAACAGTGAGGTGCCTTATTTGCGGCGGAAAATCGGGGTGGTTTTTCAGGATTTCCGCCTGTTACAGGATAAAACGGTTTTTGAAAATGTGGCCTTTGCCTTGCGGGTGGCGGAGGCGTCCGGAAAAGAAATCAAGCGGCTGGTACCAGGCATGCTGGAACTGGTGGGCCTGAAGGGAAAAGAAAATTCCTTTCCCCGGGAATTGTCCGGTGGAGAACAGCAACGGGTAGCTATTGCCCGGGCCATGGTCAACAACCCCCTGATGGTTATTGCAGACGAGCCTACCGGTAACCTGGACCCCGATACATCGCTGGGGATTATGAAACTGCTGGCTGATATCAACAAACTGGGGACAACCATTCTCATGGCCACCCATGATAAAGAAATGGTAAATATGATGCAAAAACGGGTGGTGGCTCTGGAAAACGGGCAGATTGTCCGCGATGAGGAGAAAGGAGTATATGGCTATGAAGATTAGGACCATGGGCTACCTGGCCGGGGAAGCCATGGTCTCCCTGCGCCGTAACGCCTGGCTGGCAGCGGCTTCTGCCGGTACGGTTGCTATCGCTTTGCTGATTTTAGGGGCGGCTCTGCTGGTTGTGTTGAATACCAATTCGGTGGCCACCCATCTGGAATCTCAGGTGGAAATTTCGGTAATTGTCAAAAAAGATTTACCCCGGGAACAGGTGGAAGAACTGGGGACGCGATTACGAAATTTGGCGGGAGTCAAGGAAGTGGATTTTGTTTCCAAGGAACAGGCCCTGGAGAAGATTAAAGAAAATTTCTCCGATCGCCGCGGGGTGCTGGAAGCGATCAAGGGACAAAATCCTTTGCCTGATGTTTATCGGGTGAAGATGCAAAAACCCGAGCAGGTTAAGCCAGCGGCCCAGGAGATAGAGACCATGTTTGGAGTGGACAAGGTTAAATATGGCCAGGGTGTAGTAGAAAAGCTGTTTGCTATTACTAACTGGGTTCGAGTGGCCGGTTCAGTCTTGATCGGACTCCTGTCCCTGGCGTCAGTCTTTCTGATTTACACTACTATTCGGTTGACTGTTTTCGCCCGCCGCAAGGAAATCAATATCATGAAATACCTGGGGGCAACCAACTGGTTTATCAAATTGCCATTTGTTCTGGAAGGGCTGGTAATCGGGCTGATTGGGGCCGGAGTAGCTGTGGGAATTCTTTATTTTTCCTATACCTCTTTGCTGGAAACGGTAACTGTTTCCCTGCCCACCTTGCCCCTGACCCGGGACTGGCGGCAGCTGGCCCTGGTGTTTGAGGGCCTGCTGGGAGCAGGGGTTTTACTGGGGGTGTCAGGTAGCTTTATAGCTGTTCGCCGCTATCTACATGTCTGATGGGGGAGGGATTAAATTGCGTCGTCTGGTTTCGTTACTGCTAATATCCGTACTGACTCTTACTACGGTAAGCAGTGCTTTTGGGGCTGACAGCAGCCGCAGTCGGGAGCAAAAGGCCATCAAGGAACTTAATAAAATCAGGGCCCAGAAAAAGACATTAGAAAAGAGAAAGGATGCCACTGAAGAAGAAATCAAACGCCTGGCCGATGCTATCGACCGGGTTAAATCGGAAATAGATAATCTCCAGGAAGATATTCAGGCCAAGGAGAAGACTATCCGGACGCTGGAAGAGCAGATAGCGGCAGCGGAAGAGGAGCTGGCTCAGGCCAACCAGGAACTGAATGAACAGGTGGAACAGCTTAACAACCGCTTGCGGGACCTTTATGAAAACGGGGCGGTCAGCTATCTGGAAGTGCTACTATCCGCTGAGGATTTCTCTGACTTTTTAACCAGAGTTGACTACATGCAGGCCATTATCCAGCAGGACGGGCAGCTGGTGGAACAGATTGAAGCCAGGCAAAATGAGATTAAGGCCAAGAAAAAGAGTTTGCTGGAGCGTAAACAAAAAGTGGCTGAATTAAAACAGGCCACAGAAGCTAAGAAAGAAGAAAGCCTGGCCAAAGAGGCGGAACATGAACAGTTAAAACAACAGGCAGAAGCCAATTTGGACAAGTTCCAGGAGGAAATTGAGCGCCTGGAGGAGGAAGAAAGCCGCAAGGTAGCGGAAATTATCCGCATTCGGGAAGAAAGAAAGCGGCAGGAAAATCAGCAGAATACCCCGCGCGGGGAAGGGGCAATGAAATGGCCGGTGCCTGGGCATGGGCGGATTACCAGCGGTTTCGGCTGGCGCGTACATCCCATTTACGGGGAAGCCCGTTTCCACCGGGGTATTGACATCGGCGCTCCCCAGGGCACACCCATTGTAGCGGCCCAGGATGGGGAAGTGATTTATTCAGGCTGGATGAGCGGATATGGCAATGTGGTGATCATCGACCATGGGGGTGGCATCAGCACCCTTTATGCCCACATGTCAGCCCGCAGTGTCAGTGTAGGGCAGCAGGTTAGTAAGGGCGAAACCATTGGTCTGGTGGGCAGTACTGGCCGCAGCACAGGTCCCCATCTGCATTTTGAAGTGCGAAAAAATGGAGAACCGGTCAATCCGCTGGGATATGTGTAAGAATTTGCGAAAGGGTCAAATCTGGCCCTTTCTTGTTTTTTCTTGCCCGGTATTGTAGTATAGTAGTTGTGAAGTATTGGAGGTGAACTGGTTCTTGAAAGCGCTGAAAAGAATAATTCTGATTATCATGGTCTTCCTCAGTGTGGTAGGTCTGGTGGCATTGCCCTTTCTGTTTGCCATAGTGCAGAATTGGACAGAAGTACGCCATTTATTACAGGTAGTTGACCTGGTAGAAGAAAATTATATTGAACCAGTGAATAGCGGGCGTCTGGTGGAGGGAGCAGCCAAAGGCATTGTTGAGGCGCTGGATGATCCCTATTCCGTTTACATGGATAGCAAAACTTTTAAACATTTGCAGGAACAGATTTCCGGGGCATTTGGCGGGGTCGGTATCCAGGTGGCCGTAAAAGACAAACATATTACAGTAATTGCGCCCATTAAAGGGACTCCTGCCTACCGGGCTGGCATTAAGGCCGGGGATGTGATTGCCAAAATTAACGGAGAAGATGCCCTGGATATGGATATTGAGCGGGCTGTGCAGCTGTTGCGGGGCAAGCCTGGTACAACGGTAAAAATCACGGTTGTACGCAAGAATGAAAGCAAACCCCTGGAGTTTACTCTGACCAGGGAGATTATCAATGTTCCCAGTGTGGATGGTAAATTATTGCCAGACCTGCCGGTGGCTTATATCAGCATCAGCATGTTCAATGAGCATACCGGTGATGAGCTGGTCAAGGTCCTGAATGATCTGAAAACCGAAGGGGATTATAAAGGCATAATTCTCGACCTCAGGGATAACCCCGGGGGTGAGTTGACCGCTGCTGTCAAAGTTGCTGACCAGTTTATTGGCAAGGGGCCGGTGGTAACCATCCGTGACCGGAAGGGAGTAGTACAGGTCGAGGAATCCGATGCCGGCAAACTCAATTTACCTCTGGTGGTACTGGTCAATGGCAACAGTGCCAGTGCTTCGGAAATAGTTGCTGGTGCGATCCAGGATTATCAAGCTGGGGTACTGGTTGGGACCAGGACCTTTGGTAAAGGGGTTGTTCAGACTATTTATCCCATCGATAACACCACTGGTCTTAAATTGACTACTTCCAAATATTTTACTCCCAAAGGCAGAGATATTCACAAAAAGGGAATCACTCCTGATATAGTTGTAGAACAGCCGGAAAACGGGGAGGACCTGCAGCTAGCCAAAGCCAAGGAAATAATCCGGGCTAAACTGTATTAATTTACGAGGGGAAAGGGGGCATTTTGATGCTGGTTGATGTATCTGACCTGTGGGTTATTGCCAAACAGGTCTTGCTCATCCCTTTTGAAGCCCCCGCTTCAGTACTGATTATCCTGGTTCTCCTCTTTCTTCTCCAAAAAAAGCAATTTAAACGATATTTCGGGGATAGGGCCGGTTTACTGGCCTATAGCAAAGCCCTGGCCAGCCAGGCCCTCTGGGGTTTGGCTGGCGGAATCCTGGGCAGCTGGTTGCTGCTGGGCCTGGGCATTGATATTGATAGTCTGGGAGTACAGTGGCTCTGGCCCCTGGCTTTGATTCTGATGTTATTCCATCACCGCTTTTTATGTTTTTCCTATGCTGCCGGGATACTAACTCTGAGCAACCTGCTCTGGGGCTGGCCTGAAGTCAATGGTGTCCAGTTGATGTACCTGGTAGCTGTCCTGCATCTGCTGGAGGCAGTGCTGATCTGGTTTACCGGGGCCCGTTATGCGGCGCCCATTACTGTGGCCCATCCCCGCCAGGGTACGGTGGGAGGCTTTTATCTTCAGGCTTTCTGGCCCATTCCCCTGGTGATCTGGGTTCAATCCGGCGCTGATTTCTATCTTTTACCATTGCTGGCTGCTCTTGGCTATAGCGATTTGGCTCTGACCCGGCTGCCCTGGCAGCGGGCACGGCGTACAGCCTGGCAGTTAGCCGGTTTCAGTCTGGTGCTGGGCGGTTTGACCTGGCTGGCCAGTTTTTATCCCGGGCTATTGCCGCTGGCAGCCCTGTTCAGTCCCCTGGGACATGAACTGGTGGTGCACGCCAGTCCCCGGGAGGAAATGGCAGGCAAACCGCGCTGGCAATCCACTGCGGAACGGGGCTGGCAGGTACTGGCCACCCAGCCGGGCAGTTTTGCCGAGTGGCTGGGCCTGCGCCAGGGTGACTGGTTGTTGAATATCAACGGGCAGCCGGTGGGGGAAGATCTGCTAGCAGTTAGGGGCTGGGTGACGGTGGACTTTATTACCGCTCAGGGCCAATGGCAGCGCAAAATCGGCTTTCTGGCTCAGCACCATCAGTGGGGGATGACTCTTTCCCCGCGGGCGGAAGACCAGCCAGAAGTGCGGCTTTCCTTTGAAGGACTGGCGAAAAGGTTGTGGCAAAAACTGTTCCGGCAAAAGGAGGACTCCCGATGGATTTGACCCGGTTAGCGGAACAGGCGTTAGCATGCAATAAATGCGGGTTGAGGCAACAGGCTACCCAGGTGGTTTTCGGGGAAGGCAATCCCCGGGCTGATCTGATGTTTATCGGGGAAGGGCCGGGAGCGGAAGAAGACCGGCAGGGGCGACCCTTTGTCGGGGCTGCGGGTCAGCTGCTGACCCGGATGATTAGTGCCATGGGCTGGCGGCGGGACCAGGTCTATATCGCCAATATCGTCAAATGTCGGCCGCCGGGCAACCGCGTCCCTAAACCGGAAGAGGCCCGGGCCTGTTTGCCCTGGCTATATCAACAAATCGACCTGGTGCAGCCGAAAATTATCGTCTTGCTGGGCAGTACAGCTCTGCAAAATCTGATCAAACCCGGGGCGGCTATTACTCAATATCGCGGGCGCTGGTTTGTTGATGAACGCGGTATCTGGGTTATGCCCACCTATCATCCGGCTGCTTTGCTGCGGGATCCGGCCAAAAAGGCAGAATGCTGGCAGGATTTACAACAGGTGATGGCCGCCCTGGAGTATATGGGACTTCATCCTAATTCATACTAAGGATGAAGTCTTTTTTAATGGGGTGGATGAACATGGGCCGTCGCATTGTTGCTTTTTCGCTTGTGCTCCTGGTCGTGTTGACGGGCGGTTGTGGTTTGTTGAAAAAGGCCAAAAAGCCACTCAGCAAAAAAGAAAATGAAATTCCCATCGGAGTCGCCATGGCTAACATGGCGGGGGATGGCTATCCCTTTTTCAAAAAGGAGATGGACAAAGGAGCAAAGCCTGCCAAAGTCAAGCTGCTCTGGCAGGATGCCAAAAATGATGGTCCGACTCAGGCAGTACAGGTGGAAAAACTATTAGAGAAAAAAATCAAGGCCCTGGTTCTGCTGCCGGCGGATGCCGCCATTGCCAGAGATATAGTCAGCAAAACTGCGCAGAAAAAGGTTAAGGTTCTGATCCTGGAGAATTTGCCCCGTGACGTCAATGCCGATGGTTTTTTGTCTCCAGACTGGTTGCGGGCAGGGGAATTGCAGGGGGAGCTGTTAGTAAAGCAAAAATTCAAAGGCAATCTCCTGGTTTTGACAGCAGCGCAGCCTTCCATGGTGGAAGAAGCCCTGTTTGCTGGCTTGCAACGCAGCCTGCAGGGGCTAACGGGAATAAAGGTAAAACAAGCCCCGCTGGATGTAACTGGTAAGCCGGAAGATGTAGCCACACGGGCATATGAGGCATTAAAAAGCCAGACAGGCATTCAGGGTATAGTGGTTCAGCATAGTTTGCTGGTCCCAGGACTGATCAAATACCTCAAGGAGAAAAAGGAAAAGCAGGAAACTCTGCCAGTGACGGTGGCCCTGGGGGCCAGCAAAGAAGGGGCGGCAGCTATCGCCGGCGACCTGCTGACAGCAGACGTAGACACCCGGCCCGATTTACTGGCCTATTATGCTCTGGCGGGGGCCAGCAAACTGGCCAAAAAGGAAATGCTGGAATATGATCAGAAAATCAAAAATGATGGGGCGGATGTGCCGGTCAAAGTTATTCCGGTACGCCTGATTCGCAAGGATAATCTCTATCTGCTGGAAGAACGCTGGGGTAAGATTAAACCCCTTGCCGTCAAAAGCGGCTCCGGTAGCCAGGGAGATTCTAAATCCGGAGAAAGCGAAAAGAAAGGTCAAAGTGCAGGGGAAAGCACGCCCAGTAAAATAAAGATAAAAGGCAAGGAAGGCAAAACCCTGGAACTGGAGTTGAAACCCGGGGAGAGCCTGGAGCTGGAGATAGATGGGGAAATCAAGGCCATGAAACGGGGGAAAGGAGAAGAACAGGAAGGACAGCAGGGAGGCACAGAATCAGGTCAGGGAACATAAGATAAAGCAGTAACCCGAAGCAAAGCGGGGGAGGAGCCATGTTTTATCATCCCTATGACCTGGTAGCCAGGCATATGGTCAATAACTGGTCTGGCTGGACCTTAATGCCCGGAGGAGGAAAAACTCCGGATAAACCGGAATTGGTGGAATTTGATGATCGCCTTTTTTTCTTTGTTCGTGGGCTTAATGATGGCCTCTGGATAAATAGCCTGCGGCCCTTTAATCCCAGCCCTTTCAGCGGCTGGCGGGAAGTGCCAGGAGGCGGTAGGGCCCGCAGTGGACCAGGAGCGGCGGTGTATCGCAATCGCCTTTACCTGGTAGTAAGGGGCTTAAATGATGGGATCTGGTATAACCGGATGGATGATGATGAAGACTGGGACGGTTGGATAGAAGTGCCCGGCGGTGGCCGCACGACGGGCAGCCCGGAGGCTGTGAACTATGGCGGTTTCCTCTGGGTGTTTGTCCGCGGAACTGACAACCGTATCTACTCTAATCGGCTCAACCGCGATGGAATCTGGAGCGGCTGGTCGGAGGTGCCTGGCAATGGCCGTACTTTGTCCGGGCCCGGTGCAGCCAGTTATCGCGGCTATCTCTACCTGTTTGTTCGCGGTACTGATGACCGCATTTATCTCAACCGCCTGTCACCCCTGGGGATCTGGAGCGGCTGGTCAGAGGTTCCCGGCGGCGGCTTGACCCTGGCGGAACCGGAGGCGGTGGTATTCCGCTCGGAATTGAACCTATTTGTCAGAGGCACGGATAATGGTATTTACCAGAATATCCTGCGTCGGGACCTCTGGAGCGGCTGGTCGGAAGTCCCCGGTCAGGGTCGTACTCCTTCCGGACCGGCAGCGGAAAACTTCCGCAACTTGCTCTGGCTGGTGGTGCGGGGGATGGATGACAGCATATATTTTAATGTCAAAGTCTTTTAACCCGGTTTTGGCCGGGCTTTTTGTTTACTCGGAGACAATTTCGCTGTATCATATACTATGTGAGAACAAATATACGGAGTTGAAGGCAGATGGAGTTTAAGCTAAAATCCGAGTTTACCCCCAAAGGGGACCAGCCGGAGGCTATAGCCCGGCTGGTAGAGGGGTTAAATAAAGGTTATCGCTATCAGACCCTGCTGGGTGCTACCGGCACCGGCAAAACCTATACCATGGCCCAGGTAATCGCCCGGGTACAGCGGCCGACCCTGGTGATTGCTCACAATAAAACCCTGGCAGCCCAGCTGGCCAGTGAGTTCAAGGAATTTTTCCCGGACAATGCGGTCGAGTATTTTGTCAGCTATTATGATTATTATCAGCCAGAGGCCTATATTCCTCAGACTGATACTTATATCGAAAAAGATGCCTCTATCAATGATGAAATCGACAAATTGCGCCATTCGGCCACGGCAGCCCTGTTTGAGCGGCGGGATGTCATTATTGTGGCCAGTGTTTCCTGTATCTACGGCCTGGGTTCCCCCCAGGAATACCGGGAAAGCATGTTTTCCCTGCGGCCGGGGCAGATCTGGGACAGGGAGCAGATTTTACGCCGCCTGGTGGACATGCAGTATAATCGCAATGACCTCAATTTTACCCGGGGTACATTCCGGGTGCGGGGAGATGTAGTCGAAGTTTTCCCGGTCGCCTCCAGTGAGCGGGCCATTCGGCTGGAACTGTTCGGGGATGAACTGGAGCGCATAGTGGAGTTCGACCCCCTGACCGGAGAAATTTTCGGGGAGCGCCGGCATGTGGTGTTTTTTCCGGCCTCTCACTATGTGACCGGTCGTGAGACATTGGAGCGGGCCCTGGCTTCCATTGAAGCAGAGCTGAAAGAAAGGCTGGAAGAACTGCGGGCTCAGAATAAACTGCTGGAAGCCCAGCGGCTGGAGCAGCGGACCCGGCATGACCTGGAGATGCTGAGGGAAATGGGCTTTTGCCAGGGGATTGAAAACTATTCCCGGCATTTAACAGGGCGGGCGCCGGGGGAACCGCCTTATACCTTGCTGGACTATTTCCCGGATGACTTTTTGATTATGGTGGACGAATCCCATGTCACTATTCCCCAGATCGGAGCCATGTATGAAGGGGATCGCTCCCGCAAACAGGCCCTGGTGGATCACGGTTTCCGTTTGCCCTCTGCCTTTGATAACCGACCCTTGAAGTTTAGCGAGTTTGAGCAGAAAATCAATCAGATTATTTTCGTTTCCGCTACCCCCGGTCCCTACGAACTGGAAAAGAGTGCGCAAATAGTGGAACAGATCATCCGTCCCACCGGCTTGCTGGATCCGGAAATTCATGTTCGTCCCACTAAAGGGCAGATCGATGACCTGGTAGGGGAAATCCGGCAACGAGTGGAACGGGATGAGCGGGTGCTGGTCACTACCCTGACCAAGAAAATGGCGGAGGACCTGACTGATTACTTGCGGGAACTGGGCATCAAAGTCCGTTACCTGCATTCGGATATTAAAACCCTGGAGCGCATGTTGATTTTGCGCGACCTGCGCCTGGGGGTCTTCGATGTCCTGGTTGGCATTAACTTACTCAGAGAAGGCCTGGATTTGCCGGAGGTAAGCCTGGTCGCCATTCTGGATGCTGACAAGGAAGGTTATCTCCGTTCTGAACGGTCCTTGATTCAGACCATCGGCCGGGCGGCTCGCAATGCCAATGGTCAGGCGATCATGTATGCTGACCGCATCACCGATTCCATGGCCAGAGCCATCCAGGAGACCAACCGCCGCCGCAGTAAACAGATGGCTTACAACCAGGCCCATGGCATCGTGCCCCAGACGGTGCGCAAGGCGGTCCGGGATGTAATTGAGGCCACCCAGGCGGTAGCTGAAGCAGCGGCTAAATATGGTGAATCCACTGGCAAGAAGAAAAAGCTGAACAAAAGAGAGGTAGACAAACTGCTGCGGCAACTGGAGAAAGAAATGAAAGAGGCTGCCCGGCGCCTGGAATTTGAGCGGGCAGCGGAATTGCGGGATGCTATCCTGGAATTGCGCGCAGAATACCTGAGCTAAACAGGAGGTTAACAGCATTGATTAAAGATATTGTTGTAAAAGGTGCCAGAGTTCATAATCTGAAGAATATAGATATTACCATCCCCAGGGACAAGCTGGTGGTGCTCACCGGTTTATCCGGTTCCGGCAAGTCCTCTCTGGCCTTTGATACCATCTATGCCGAGGGCCAGCGCCGTTATGTGGAAAGCCTTTCCGCCTATGCCCGGCAGTTTCTGGGTCAGATGGACAAGCCGGATGTGGATTACATTGAGGGACTATCCCCGGCTATATCCATTGACCAGAAAACCACCAGCCGCAACCCCCGTTCCACGGTGGGTACGGTGACGGAAATCTATGACTACCTGCGGCTGTTGTTTGCCCGCATCGGTCGTCCCCGTTGCCCCCGCTGCGGCCAGCCCATTCAACAGCAAAGCCTGGACCAGATGCTGGACCAGATTCTGGGCCTGCCGTCAGCCAGCCGCCTGCAGATCCTGGCTCCCCTGGTACGAGGGCGTAAAGGGGAACATGCCAAACTGCTGGAGGAAATTCGCAAACAGGGATATGTCAGGGTGCGGATAGATGGGCAGATTTATGACCTGAATGAACCCATCAGCCTGGAAAAGAATAAAAAGCACACCATTGAGGTGGTGGTGGACCGGATTGTGCTGAAGGAAGGCATTCGCCAGCGCCTGGCCGATTCCCTGGAAGTGGCCCTGAAGCTGGGGGAAGGGATTGCAGTGGTGGATGTAATTGGCGGCGAAGAACTAACTTTCAGTGAAAATTTCGCCTGTATCGATTGCGGTATCAGTATCGAGGAAATTGCGCCCCGGCTGTTTTCCTTCAACTCCCCTTTTGGGGCCTGTCCGGAATGTACGGGGCTGGGGCAGAAGATGGAAATCGATCCGGAGCTGGTGATTCCGGACCCGGAAAAAAGCATCGCTGAAGGGGCGATCCTCCCATATAGCAGCAGCACTAACCAGTGGATGTGGCAACTGCTGGCGGCGGTGGGCAAACACTTTGGTTTTGATCTCCATACCCCCATCAGTCGCTTTACCCCTGAGCAAAAACAGGTCCTCCTTTATGGTGCTCCGGGGCAGAAAATCCACTGGACCTTTTACAGCAGTTATGGTCGCAAACATACCATGGATTCGGTCTGGGAGGGGATCATTCCCAACCTGGAGCGGCGTTACCGGGAATCCACTTCCGAGAGCGTCAAGGCGGAAATTGAGGAATACATGACCACCAAACCCTGTCCGGCCTGTCAGGGAGCCCGCCTGAAGCCGGAAGCCCTGGCCGTGCTGGTGGGAGGCAAGAACATCCGGGAAGTGACTGACCTTTCGGTGGAAGAGGCCCTGCGCTTCTTTGAGGAATTAGCGCTGACTGAGCGGGAACAGCTGATTGCCCGTCAGATCCTCAAGGAAATCAAGGCGCGCCTGGGTTTTCTCAATAATGTGGGTCTGGATTACCTGACCCTGAGCCGGGCGGCCCATACCTTATCCGGAGGTGAAGCCCAGCGCATCCGGCTGGCCACCCAGATCGGTTCCGGCCTGGTAGGAGTGCTCTATATTCTGGATGAACCCAGCATCGGCTTGCACCAGCGGGACAATGACCGCCTGCTGGCTACCCTGAAACAGCTGCGGGACCTGGGCAATACCCTGCTGGTGGTGGAACACGATGAAGATACCATTCTGGCCGCCGACCATGTCATCGATATCGGCCCTGGAGCCGGGGCCAATGGCGGGGAAGTGGTGGCCCAGGGGACAGTGGCGGAAATCATGGCCAATCCCCGCTCCCTGACCGGTCAGTATTTGAGTGGCAAAAAACGCATTCCGGTGCCGGCCCTGCGTCGGCCCCCCAATGGCAAATATCTGGAGATCATCGGGGCCCGGGAGAATAACCTGAAAAACCTGAATGTCCGCATTCCCCTGGGGGTATTTGTCTGTGTCACCGGGGTTTCCGGTTCCGGCAAATCCACTCTGGTCAATGAAATACTCTACAAGGGAGTTGCTGCCCATCTTTATCGGGCCAAGGATAAGCCCGGTGCCCATCAGGAAATCCGGGGCCTGGAGCATATCGACAAAGTAATCGATATCGACCAGTCCCCTATTGGCCGTACTCCCCGCTCCAATCCGGCTACCTATACCGGGGTCTTTGACGCTATTCGGGAGGTTTTCAGCCAGACTCCGGAAGCCCGGGTGCGAGGTTATAAGGCCGGAAGATTCAGTTTCAATGTTAAGGGGGGCCGCTGTGAAGCCTGCAGCGGGGATGGGATTATCAAGATTGAGATGCATTTCCTGCCCGATGTCTATGTCCCCTGTGAGGTATGCAAAGGCAAGAGGTATAATCGGGAGACGCTGGAAGTGAAGTACAAAGGCAAAACCATCGCTGATGTGCTGGAAATGGTAGTGGATGAGGCGGTGGAATTTTTCCAGAATATCCCCAAAATCCACCGTAAACTCAAGACCCTGCAGGATGTGGGCCTTGGCTATATCAAACTGGGGCAGCCGGCCACCACCCTGTCCGGCGGGGAAGCCCAGCGGGTCAAGCTGGCTACCGAGCTCAGCCGCCGCAGCACCGGCCGCACTCTTTATATTCTGGATGAGCCCACCACCGGTTTGCATATGGCTGATGTGGACAAACTATTACAGGTACTACACCGGCTGGTGGAAAACGGTGACACGGTGGTGGTGATCGAACACAACCTGGATGTAATTAAAACCGCCGATTATATCATCGATCTGGGGCCGGAAGGAGGCAATAAGGGCGGAGAGATAATCGCCCAGGGCACTCCGGAGGAAGTGGCGGCCCAGCCTCAGAGTTATACCGGCCAGTTCCTGGCCCGGCTGCTGGCCCGGGAGCGTCAGCTAGCATAGAGAGGGAGGTAATTAACATGAAGGTAAACATTAAATGGCAGGGGAAAATGCATTTTCTAGGGCGGGGGGCCCAGGAGGTGGATATTCCCATCGATGCTGCTCCGGCTGCCGGTGGTGAAGGCAAAGGCGCTTCGCCCATGGAGTTATTGCTAATGGGGGTTGCGGGCTGTACCGCCATTGATATTGTCTCCATTCTGGAGAAAATGCGCCTCAATTTGCAGGATTTTGTCGTAGAGGTTGAAGGGGAGCGGGCTGCTGATCACCCCAAAGTATTTACTGAAATCACCCTGGTTTACAGGGTCTGGGGCGAAATTCCAGAGGAGAAGCTGGTCAAGGCCATTGAACTGTCCCTGGATAAATACTGCAGTGCTTCTAACACCGTCAAAGGGGTAGCTAAAATCAATTATCGCTACGAAATTAACGGGGTGGTATGATGAAAAAACGGCAGTGCTGGAGCTGGCTGCTGTTTTTCTCCTTGCTGCTCGGCGGATGCAGCTTGCCCGGTATGGGGCCAGCTGCCGAGGATTTGAGCAAAGCAGCAAGCCAGTTTGCTGAAGCCCGCCTGAGCCGGGAGGAACAGAGTTTGCGCAATACCCTGACCACGGCCCGACGGAGTCAGATAGCGGAAATCTTAGGCCCCCTTAATCCCCACTGGGTCGGCTATCAAATCGGAGCAGTGGATACAGAGCAAAAAACAGTGACTGTCCGCTGGCAGGAAACCTACTCCGACCGCAGTTATACCCGGGTCTATCAAAGCCGGCTCAAACTGAAAAAAGAGGAAGGCCAGTGGCGGGTAGATGGCATTGAGGACCTGACCCCCGACTGGCTGGTAACCGCCCGGGATATTGCCCTGGTATTGCAGCAAAAGGGCGGGCAGGCCCGTACCCTGCTGTCCCTGGAACAATTGCCCAATGTAGCTTCTCCCCTGGGGGCGGAGCCGGGGACGGAATTCGGTGTTGGGCGGGAAGGCTTTGGCCCCCTGGCCCTGCGGCCGGATGGGAAGGAGCTGGCCCTGTCCACCCGCGGCCTCCATGCCTTTATTGCCCTGCTGCCGACTGAAGCTGCTGCCAGGCCGGCCTTAAAGCCCCTGGATTTGTACTTTGAAGGAGGAGTGGCGGCTCTGGCCTGGTCACCGGAGGGCAAATATCTGGCAGCCAATCTGGATACGCCTGCCGGGACCCGGCGTCTGGTAATTTATGAGCCGGGAGTGAAAAAGGTGTTGAAAACCCCTTTTGATGAGCAGTTTCCCTGGACTAACTATGATTTGAATTTCCTCTACTGGCTGCCGACTGGTCCGGAGCTTTATTTCCGGGTGACGGCGGCTCAGGGGACTGTACCCCAGCAGGGGGCAGAAGGAATCTGGAAATGGTCCCTGGCTACGGGGAAGCTGGAACAGGTGAAGAAATGAGAAACCAGGCCTTGCCGGTAAACCGGTCAGGCCTGGCTTTTTTAATTACCTCGTCATAATCTATTTAAAGAGTAACTGCTTTTCTATAAATTTCGTTTTTAGAATTAGAAGAGAGTATCTTCTCTATAAAGAATGAAGAAACTAAATAAGCAGGGAGGCTTATGCCAATGTGTAGGAAAGTGAACTTGTAGCCTAAAGAGGCAATTTCAAAAAGTACAATAGGGAGTTTTGTGCTTGACCATACTCCTAAAAAAAATAATACATAAGCTAGACGAGCGCCTTTTTTTAATAAAAGGGCAGCAATAGGGAAGGCTGCATATAAGGGTCCAGCAGCTGCTGTGCCTAAGAAAAATGCAACGGCTATTCCTTTTATTCCTGAATGCTGTCCCATGTATTTTATCATAGTTTCTTTTGGTGTCCATACATCTAATAGTCCAACGAGGACAAAGGTAGGAGGAAGTATTTTGAGCATGGTTATTATGTTTGAAAGAAAAATGCTAAAGGCCTTTGTTCCTGTAGGTTTATCATAAAAATAAATAGCAATTGTAATAATAAATAAAAAGATGGCCCATTTGTATTTTTTGACTATAATCATTTATTCATCACCTGACTTATCAAAAAAGTAAAGAGTATACATATGATAAGGGCTAACCCGTTTCTCAGTATTGCAGTAGGTTTATTAAAATATTTGATCTCGGCAGGAAGGGTTGCAATTCCTACCGCCATAAGGGTTGATACAAAGGCAGCAACTTGAGTGTAACCGGCACCATTGCTTAATAAAGTAGCCCCAAGGGGAAAGGCGATAAAGCTTGGAATTAATGTAATGGAGCCTATAGACAAAGCAATGATAACACCTAGTATTCCTGACTGTTTACCAATGATTTTAGAAACAGTAGGAGGATTGATGATGGATAAGGATATTCCTACAAAAAACATAATAGACAATACTTCAGGTAATAAATTTAAAAAAGAATTTTTTGCCTTAATTAAGGCTTGTCTTGTTTTCTTTTTATCTTTAATAAACGAAAAAAGTAAACCTATAGAAGCTATATAAAGAATAAAATTATCCATTTATTTTTCCTCCTGAACAAACATTTTTTTATAGTGGGATAAAAAAAACTGTAAATTTTTAATTCTTTGCTGAATATCTTCGTTGTATTCTGCTAGTTTTTCTAATCCCAGAGGAGTTATTTTGTACCATTTCTTTGGAGGGCCTGGTTCTGTTGTATCCCAATAGGCAGTAACTGCATTCATTTTTAAAAGGTCTTTTAAAGCTCTATACAAGGCCGCACCATCAATATTGTTATAAGGTAGTCTTTCGTTCATCTTATTTAAAAGCATTGAACCATAGGCTGGTTCTTCTGCTAACAACAATAAAACGAATGCAGGTACATGACGACCACATTTACCATTTGACATTGCATTTCACCCTTTCGATATTAAATGCATATATATGTTATTAACATTATAATGTTATCAATATATATGTGTCAATAATTATATAAAAAGATGGAGACATTCCTTTTACGCAATCACCAAATTAACTATTGACAAAACCCCGCTTTTTGTGTAACATAGAACATGCAATCCGGCGGCGTGGCGAAGTGGTAACGCAGCGGTCTGCAAAACCGAGATGCGTCGGTTCGATTCCGACCGCCGCCTCCATCTGACTGCTGAAGCTGAGTTTTCGTAAGATTTACGAAACTCAGCTTTTCTGCATAAGGGGACCTTTCCCGTCGGACACTATCCATAAGGAGGTGGCCGACCGTGGAACCTTATGCCATTGGCTCAGCCAGTGATACCAACCTGTTGAAAAAACACCTGTTACAGCAGTTTGACCGGCTGAAAGAAGAAGGCTTTCGCTTTGCCCTGAATGAATTTACATCCGGAGAATATACCTTCCTGGGTTTATCGGTCCACGATACTGGCCAGTTAGGTTATGCCGACAAGGAAATTCGCCAGATCATCCGCCATTTTGTGGCCGGGGCCGTGGCCGACCTGATTGTGGACCGCTGGGAAGAGGATTTGCTCTGGGGCTATATTCACAGCAACTACTATTACTTTGCCCCGGAAGAACAGCATCGCATCTTTGCCCTGGCCTGGCGGGAACTGAATGGGGAAGGACAGGAGCAGCTGGTGGTGCGCAAGCTGTTACGTAAGAACCGGATTACCGCCAAAGTGCTGGATTATCTGGCTACCAATCAAGAACTGGTAGTAGATGGCTTTTTGCGTTTTCGTTTACAGGAATATTTGCAGGAACTGGAACAGGCAGTGGAAAATGCCGTTGATGCCTTTCTTTTGGATCGGGAGTACCAGGAGTTCATCCGCCTGTTGCGCTACTTTGTCGACATCCAGGAACCGCGCACCCCGGAAGTCCATATTTTTTTTCCCCTCGACCGCCAGTTCCGCCTGGAAGACAGGGAGGGAGGGGCCCTGGCGGAGGATTTCGTGGATGACTGGTTGCAATACCAGCCGCCCAGTGAAATAAACCTGGATGACATCCTGGTTAGTGCCTTGATTACACTGGCTCCCGAACGGCTAATTATCCACAAAACCCCGGCCAACCGGCTCAAAACCAGGGGGATGCTGAAGGAGATTTTCGGCACCCGCTTGCAGGAGTGCTCAGGCTGCCATCGCTGTCTGGTCCATTAAACGAGGAGGGCTTGGCTTGTTACCGAAATGGGTAGTTTTGCCCCTGATTGGGGCTCTGATCGGATATGCTACTAACTACATTGCAGTGCGCATGTTATTCCGACCACGGCGGGCCTGGCATTTTCCCCTGATCAATTTTACTCTGCAGGGACTGATCCCCAAGCGTCAGGCGGAACTGGCCCGGGTGATCGGCCAGATTGTGGCGGAAGAGCTGCTGACAGCGGAGAAACTGGCGGAGGAATTGCGTCAGGTTATATTGAAACCTTCGGTTTTGCAGGCGATCAATCAGGGGGTGAAAAAGAGGGCGCTGGAAAAATTGCCTTCCTTTTTGCCTTTAGCCATGCGGACAGTGGCGGTGGAGTTAATCGGTGAGCTGGTGGATAAAGAGATACCGGCCTTACTGGGCAAAACCCTGGACAAGCTGGAGGGCCAGGTGGTGCAGGACCTGGAGCTGGCCCGGCTGGTGGAGGAGAAAGTGCTGGCCCTGGACCTGGACCAGCTGGAACAGCTGATCCTGAAGATTGCCGCCCAGGAATTGCGGCATATTGAAGTGCTGGGCGGAGTGCTGGGATTTTTTATCGGGCTCTTGCAGATTCTGTTTATTTAGGATATAATGTATAATCAAGTGAAAGCGAGGATGGGGACAAGTAGTCTCTCTTACCTCCTTCCAGAGAGGCGGGGTCACCGGCTGCAAGCCCTGCTAAGGAGAGGAGCAGATGAAACCACCCCGGAGTGCCGTTGCCAAAACCGGTTGGTGAGTAGTGACGGACGGCGCCCGCCGTTATCGGGATGGAGAGGTTTTGCCAGCTGGCAAAACAATTTGGGTGGAACCGCGGAAGCAGAGCTTTCGTCCCATAGGGATGAAAGCTTTTTATTTTTGGTTTGCAGAAAAAGGGGGTTTAATCAATGGCTGAACAGTTAGAGATTACTTTGAAAGATGGCTCAGTGCGAGAGTATCCGCAGGGAACTACAGTAGCAGAGGTAGCGGCCAGTATCGGCCGGGGTTTGGCCAAAGCCGCTCTGGCGGGGAAAATGAATGACAGGATTATCGATTTGCATCAGCCTTTACCTGGTTCGGGGGCGCTGGAGATTATCACAGCTGAGAGCCCGGAAGCGCTGGAAATCCTGCGCCATAGTGCCGCTCATATTATGGCGGCTGCCGTGCAGAAACTTTACCCTGGTACTAAATTTGGGATTGGTCCGGCCATTGCCGATGGTTTTTACTATGACTTTGACAGCCCCCATACCTTTACTCCCGAGGATTTTGCCGCTATCGAGGCGGAAATGGCCCGATTGGTCAAAGAGGATTTGCCCTTTATCCGTAAGGAAATCAGCCGGGAGGAGGCGCTGGCCCTGTTCGGGAAACGGGGAGAAATCTACAAGGTGGAGATCATCAATGACCTGCCGGAAGATGCGGTGATCAGCATTTACCAGGTGGGGGATTTTGTTGACCTCTGTGCCGGGCCCCATTTGCCCTCCAGTGGCCGGATCAAGGCTTTCAAGATCATGAGCATTGCCGGAGCCTACTGGCGGGGCAGTGAAAAGAACAAGATGCTGCAGCGCCTTTATGCTACTGCCTTTTTCAAAAAGGAAGACCTGGAACAGTATCTGTTCCGGCTGGAAGAGGCCAAACGCCGGGATCATCGCAAAATCGGCCAGGAATTGAAGCTGTTTGATATTATGGATGAAGGCCCTGGTTTTCCTTTCTTCTTCCCCAAAGGGATGATAATTCGCAATGAACTGGAGAGTTTCTGGCGGGAAGAGCATCGCAAGGCGGGTTATCAGGAAATCCGTACTCCTATCATCCTGAACCGGCAGCTCTGGGAGCGTTCTGGCCACTGGGCCCACTACAAAGAAAATATGTATTTTACTAAAATCGATGACGAAGATTATGCTGTCAAACCGATGAACTGTCCTGGAGCTATTCTGGTCTACCGGTCCCAGCTCCATTCCTATCGGGATTTGCCCTTGCGCTATGGGGAAATGGGGCTGGTCCATCGCCATGAAAAATCGGGGGTATTACATGGCTTGATGCGGGTGCGCTGTTTTACCCAGGATGATGCCCATATCTTCATGTTGCCAGAGCAGATTAAGGACGAAATTCTGGGAGTAATCGAGTTAATCGACAAATTTTACTCCACTTTCGGCTTCGAATACAAAGTGGAATTGTCCACCCGACCGGAGGACTCCATGGGGTCAGATGAGATCTGGGAGCTGGCTACCAGTGCCCTGCGGGAGGCGCTGGAGGCCAGAGGGATGGAATACAAGGTCAATGAAGGGGATGGCGCCTTTTACGGACCTAAAATTGACTTCCACCTCAAGGATTGCCTGGGCCGGACCTGGCAGTGCGGTACCATTCAGCTGGACTTCCAGATGCCGGAGAAATTTGACCTGACCTATGTGGGTGAAGATGGGCAAAAACACAGGCCGGTAATGATTCACCGGGTGGTCTTTGGCTCTATCGAGCGTTTTATTGGCATTCTGACCGAACATTTTGCCGGGGCTTTCCCGGTGTGGCTGGCACCGGTTCAGGTTAAGCTGTTGACTGTAACCGACCGGGCCCGGGATTACGCCGTGAAACTGTATCAGCAGCTGCAGGGGGCTGGCATCCGGGTAGAGCTGGATGACCGCAATGAAAAGATTGGCTACAAAATCCGGGAGGCCCAGCTGGAGAAAGTCCCCTATATGCTGGTACTGGGGGACAGGGAAGTGGAAGCTGGTACCGTTGCCGTACGGCGTCGGGGCCAGGGAGATCTGGGCAGCATGACTCCGGAAGAACTGCAGGAAAGGGTCTTGCTGGAAATTCGGGAAAAAGCTCTTGACTAATCCCGGTCTGGATGTTATACTATGCTGAGTGAGACAACCAAGCAGAAGCCATCCGCTTCTCACCTCAGGACAGCGGGTCACTGAGGTTGATAGGGTCGAACATTACGGCTTGGCCGTAGAGTGAGGACTTTCAGGCGGATGGATATCCATCCGCCTTTTTGTAATTTCAGCAGGAGGTGACTGATTATTAGCAAGGAATTGCGTATCAATGAGGAGATCCGGGTCAAGGAAGTCCGCGTAGTGGATGAAAACGGGGAACAGCTGGGCATCATGCCTATCAAGGATGCCCTGCGCATTGCGGCCGAGCGTAATCTCGACCTGGTGGAGGTGGCTCCTACTGCCAAACCGCCGGTGTGCCGGATTATGGATTACGGCAAATACCGTTATGAGCAGTCTAAACGGGAAAAGGAAGCCCGGAAAAAACAGAAAGTGATCAGTGTTAAGGAAATTAAGCTGCGTCCCAGTATTGAGCAGCATGATTTTGAAGTTAAAGCCAATCATGTCCTGCGCTTTCTGAAGGATGGCGACAAAGTCAAGGCCACCATCATGTTCCGGGGCCGGGAAATCACTCACCCCGAGCTGGGCCAACAGCTGCTGGAACGGCTGGCCGACTATGTCCGGGACTATGCCGTTGTGGAACGGGCCCCCAAAGTGGAAGGCAGGAATATGATAATGATTCTTGCACCAAAACAACACGACTAGGGAGGAGGATCCTGCTATGCCGAAGATGAAAACCCACCGCGGTGCAGCTAAACGTTTCAAGAAAACCGGAACTGGAAAGTTCAAAAGAAGAAGAGCTTTCCACAGCCATATTCTGGAGAAGAAAGCTCCGGCTCGCAAGCGCCGTTTGCGCACTGCTACAGTAGTTGACAAAACCAATGAAAGAAAACTGCGGGTCTTGTTGCCCTACTAAAGGAGGTAAAGGTCAATGCCGCGCGTTAAAGGTGGTACCGTAACACGGAGAAGACATAAAAAGATTTTGAAACTGGCCAAAGGCTACTGGGGTGCTAAGTCCAAGAAATTCCGCATGGCTAACCAGCAGGTGATGAAGTCCCTGATGTATGCCTACCGGGACCGGAAGGATCGCAAGGGCGAATTCCGCAAACTGTGGATTGCCCGGATCAATGCTGCTGCCCGGATGAATGGCATCTCCTATAGCCGCTTGATCAATGGCCTGAAAAAGGCCGGTATCGAAATCAACCGGAAGATGCTGGCCGACCTGGCTGTCAATGATATGCAGGCTTTCAGCCAGCTGGTGGAAAAAGCCAAGGCCAGCCTGTAATTGCAAGCTGAATACCGGGTAAGAATAGAAAAGGGTATGGCATTGCCATGCCCTTTACATCTTTGACGAAAAACCCTGAAAAAACCGGGGAGGCGCATTTTATGCGAAGGATTTGGACCTGGCTGACAGCTCCGGCCAGGGTACTGGTAATTGGTTTTGCAACTGTTATTTTGCTGGGTGCTTTCCTGCTTACCTTACCCATTGCCACTAAAAACGGGCAGGGCTTAGCTTTTGTGGATGCCCTGTTTGAAGCCACTTCAGCCGTTTGCGTAACTGGACTGGTAGTGGTGGATACAGCCACCACCTTTACCCTGTTTGGGCAGATTGTGTTGCTCAGCCTCATTCAAATAGGGGGACTGGGCTTTATGACCATGACCGCCTACATCTTTGTTTTGCTGGGGCGGAAAATTGGGTTAAAGGAACGGATCCTGATCAGGGAATCTCTGAACCAGTGGTCATTACAGGGGATGGTCAAGCTGGCCCGGTATGTGCTGGTTACCACAATTATCATTGAAGGCACAGGTGCCCTTTTGATTGCGTATTTTCTGCATGAGCGCCTGGGCTGGGGACAAGCTCTCTGGTATGGCATCTTTCATGGTATAAGCGCATTTTGCAATGCCGGGTTTGACCTGTTCGGCAATTTTTCCAGTCTTACCAGTGAAGTGGGTAACTGGGGCCTCAATCTGACGGTGATGGCTCTGATTACCCTGGGCGGTTTGGGCTTTGCTGTTATTGCTGAAATTCACCGGGGGAAACACCGGAAATGGAAACAGTTGTCCCTGCACAGTAAAATGGTTTTTGCTATATCTTCGGCTCTGGTGATCATTGGTGCGGTTGCCGTATATTTTCTGGAATTCAGTAACCCCTTTACTTTGCGGCCCCTGGCCTGGGATACCAAAATTCTGGCCAGTCTCTTTCAGGCAGTTACCCCGCGTACTGCCGGTTTTAATACCCTGGATCTGGCCCATATCCGTCCGACTACGGTTATCATCCTGATTATGCTGATGTTTATCGGGGCTTCCCCGGGGTCGACCGGGGGCGGGATCAAGACCACTACCTTCGGAGCCCTGGCTGCGGCAGTCTGGTCTGTGGTAAGGGGCAAAACGGAAGTGGAAGTGTTTGAACGCCGTTTGGGCCAGGAAATAATCTACCGGGCCATGGCCATCACTGCCCTGGCCATTGGTGTAGTCAGTTTGGTCAGCATGATTCTGACCGTCACAGAGGAAGCGGATTATCTTACTGTCCTGTTTGAGACAGTGTCTGCTTTCGGCACTGTGGGGTTAACCCTGGGGCTTACTCCTAAACTATCTCTGGCCGGGAAACTGCTGATCACCATGACTATGTTTATCGGGCGGCTGGGGCCCCTGACCATGTTTATGGCTCTGGCCCAGATGGAAAAGCCGAATCTGATCAGACATCCAGAAGAGAAGATTCTGGTGGGTTAAAAGGAGGCAGGCAAAATGCAACAATTTGCCGTTATTGGTTTGGGGCGTTTCGGCACCGCAATGGCTAAGACACTGACGACTATGGGGCATGAGGTACTGGCGGTGGACAAGGATGAAGACCGGGTGCAGGAAATCCGCGATTTTGTTACCCATGCTGTGGAAGCGGACGTACTGGATGAAGCTGTCTTGCGGGAACTGGGCCTGACCAACTTCGACAAGGTTATCGTGGCGATCGGGGCCGATGTGCAGGCCAGCATTCTGGTTACTGTCATGCTGAAAGAAATGGGAGTAAAAAAAGTAATCGCCAAAGCCCAGAATGAACTGCATGGCAAGGTGCTGGCCAGGGTAGGAGCTGACCAGGTGGTATATCCGGAACGGGATATGGCCGTCAGGGTAGCGCAAAACCTGGTTTCCTGCAATGTGCTGGATCATATTGAACTTTCCCGGGATTACAGTATCCTGGAAATCATTGCCCCCGATGACCTGGTGGGGAAGACACTGGCGCAGTCCAATATTCGTAACAAGTACAAAGTTAACATCATGGCTATTAAGCGCGGGGAGGAAATCATCGTCGCTCCCGGCGGTCAGACCATGATTATGAATAATGATATCCTGGTAGTGATCGGAGATAACAAATCCCTGAAAAAACTGCGGATGGAGGGCTAAAAGTGATAATTACCTCCACAGCCAATCCGGAAATCAAGGAGCGGGCTCGCCTGCTGACAGCCAGAGGGCGCCGCGAACAGCAAGCTTTTCTGGTGGAAGGAGTGCGCTTGCTGGAAGAAGTCCTGAAAGCCGATTATCCGGTTACTAAAGTTTATTATACAGCTGCCGGGATTGGTAAAGAGCGGGGACAGGCCCTGTTTCGGCAGTTAAAGGAACGAGCCATTCCTTGCCAGGAGGTTAGTGAAGGGGTGCTGGCCAAACTCAGCGCCACTGAGACGCCGCAGGGTCTGGTGGCGGTGGTGCCGGTACGGCAGCAGGATTTTGCCCTCCCCCGGCCTGGGCGGGGAATAATACTGGTGCTGGATGGGATTCAGGATCCAGGTAATCTGGGGACCATCATTCGCACTGCCTTTGCCGCCGGTATCAGGGAGGTTTGGACCACCCCGGATAGCTGCGATCTGTATAATCCTAAAACGGTACGGGCCACCATGGGCGCCATCTTTCACCTGCCCTGCCGGGAGTTGACCGACAGCCTGGCCGCTGTTCGGGCAGCAGCAGAACTGGGCTGGTGGGTAACAGCTACTGCCCTGGAAGGAGCAGTGCCCTATTACCGGTTAGACTGGCGACAGCCCCGCTTGCTTTTGCTGGGCAATGAAGGCCGGGGGTTGAGTCCTGAATTGCTGGCTCTGGCCCGGGAGCGGGTAACCATTCCCATGCCGGGAGGGGCCGAATCCCTGAATGTGGCTGTGGCTGCCGGTATCCTGATGTATGAAACCATTCGTCAGAACTCCGCCGTTTAGGCGGGGGTTTGCCTGTCGGGTCTCGGTGGGTGAAATGCTGTGCATAGCCAGGGAAAAAGGTAAAGGACTGTAAAAAAGAGCCCGGAGATGGGCTCTTTTTTAATGGGCGGCTTCCGGCAGCACAGACTGAAAAACATCCATACCTTCGGAAGTGATATGGATAAAGGTGCGTCGTTCAGGGTCACGCCCACCTTTGCTGTAGAGCTGTTCATAATATTCCCGGATCATACGATGGGCGGAGAATTTTTCCCGGGACATTTCGATACTGGCCCGCATCATCCGGCCCCAGCGGTCCTTGTCTTCATAGTAGGTGGGGATTACTTCATTGACCAGAATATGATAGAGGGCCTTCAGATCCTCGGCGTCCTGATCCCAGTGGGCGGCATTTTTCTCAATTACATGGTCCAGCAGCCAGCCGCTGATACCATGCTGGGGACCTTCGGCTACCCAGCCATCCACGACACTCAGGTTCAGCACTCCATTCATGGCAGCCTTCATGCCCGAAGTACCGCTGGCTTCTAAGGGCCGCCTGGGGTTATTGAGCCAGACATCACAGCCCTGAACCAGGTATTTGGCCACTTCCATGTTGTAGTTTTCCAGGAAGACGACGGCATCGCCAAAGCGGCGGTCCATTTTGACCAGGTCGGCGATAATATTTTTGCCATGTTCATCAGCAGGATGAGCTTTACCGGAAAAGACCAGCTGCAATTTGCCGTTCAGCAGCAGGGGCTCGATCAGGGAAGTATTGCGAAAAATCAGGTCCGAGCGTTTATACGGGGCAGCCCGCCGGGCAAATCCTACCAGCAGGGCACTGGGATTTAAAGGCGTACCGGTACGCTGGCGGATGAAATCGATTAAGCGCTGTTTGGCTGCCTGGTGGGCCGGCCAGAGACTTTGTCCCTTCTGATAGGCATCCCAGATGGCCGGATCCTGCCAGGTGCGATCATGTACTCCATTGGTGACGGAAATGATGGGGGCAGAATTGCTTACCTCCTTCCACATCCGGCGGGCTACTTCCCCGTGGATACGGGAGACTCCGTTAGCAATACAGGAGAGCCGCAAACCGGCTACCGTCATCCCGAAGGGATCGCCACCAATCATTTTCATTTGCTCATAAGTCAGGCCATTATATGCCCCCATATATTGTAACAGGCCGTGATCATGGATTTCATTGCCTGCCGGCACCGGAGTATGGGTGGTAAACACTATCTGCCGCCGGGCGGCCCGCCAGGCTTCCTGAAAAGAGAGGCCCTGGGCCATTTTTTCCCGGACCAGTTCCAGCCCGGCAAAAACGGCGTGGCCTTCATTGAAATGATAAATATCCACTTCTATGCCCAGGGCCCTCAGAGCCCGCACTCCGCCGATACCCAGCACAATTTCCTGGGCCACCCGGTCCTGGTTGCTGCCGCCGTAGAGTTTGGAGGTAATCCAGCCGTGACGGCTGCCGGGATAGTTGGTGTCCAGCAGGTATAGGGGAGCATTGCCATACTGGTCCACTTTTTTGATGCGGCAAACCACTTCCTCGCCCCGCACATTCACGGTAACCGTTACACCTGTGTCCTGCAGGAAACTGTAGTCATAAGTCGGGAAAACATCATAGGGACGACCATCGGCCCCGATGTATTGTTCAGTATAATCCTGAGCCCAGAGGATACCGATACCTACTACCGGCAAGCCCATGTCCCGGGCCGCCTTGAGATAATCACCGGCTAAAATTCCCAGTCCACCGGCATAAATAGGGAGCTGGGGGTGAAGACCATATTCCATACAAAAATATGCTACCCTGGGCAGGGTTTTTTGTTGCTGGTACTGCAAAGTTTCTCGCCTCCTGTCTCCTTGATCAGCATTAGTTTTTCTAGAGGCGAAAAACATTATTCTATTCCAGTTCGTCTTTGCAGGTGATTGGCTGGTTTAGCAGGCTGTTGCGGATAAATTGTCCCAGTAAATCCAGCCCCAGAACCAGGAGGAGAATAATCAGCACCAGAGTAGCTACTTCGTGATAGGCAAACAACTGCATGCTGAGGGTTAGCTGGGTACCGATCCCGCCGGCTCCCACAAAACCCAGGACGGTAGCAGCTCGCATGTTGCATTCCCAGCGAAAGAGGGTATAGGAGAGCAGTACCGGCAGATTCACAGGAATGCGGGCATAAAGCAGCACCGCCAGCTCAGAGGCGCCGGTAGCCCGAACAGTATCCACCAGCCGCTGGTCAGTCGCCTCAAGAATTTCGGCATAGAGCTTGCCCAGAATGCCCAGACTGTGGGTGGCCAGGGCCAGCACCCCGGGAAAAGGGCCCAGACCGACAGCTGTGATAAAAATCAGGGCCCAGAGCAGCTCGGGGACGGCCCGGCAGAGATTCAAAAGCGAGCGGCTGAGATAATACAATTCCCAGCGCAGCAGCCAGGGCAGGGTTCCCTGCGCGACCCGGGAGAGCTCTTCACCCCGGGGCGGGGTAGCCAGGATAGTCAGGGGAATGGCTCCCATGATTGCCAGGGCGGTACCGGCAGTGGAAATAGCCAGGGTTTCCAGCAGAAGTTTGCCCACAGTTCTGAGAAATTCCGGGCTGAAATCCGGGGGCCAGAGGCCCAGCAGAAAGGCCTGCATGTTCTTCAGGTTACCGGCTTCCCGGAAAGCAGCGGGCTGGAATTTAGTATAGCTGAAACTCCAGCTGACCAGCAGCAGCAGAAAGAGGATCAGAGTCAGATGGCGGATCATTCGCTTAAGCATCAGCCCACCTCCCCGGTCCGGGGAAAGCCTCCGGTGGGCCATCATAGATCAGTTGCCCCTTCTGTAGCACCAGTAAACGTTGACAGTAAGTTAGAGCAAAATCCACCTGGTGTAAATTGCACACTAAAGTTATTCCCTGTTTTTCATTCAGTTCCTTAAAGATATTGAGCAGGAGATGGGCGGTATGGACATCCACCGAGGCAATGGGCTCGTCGGCCAGGATGATCTCCGGCCGGGCCAGGATGGTACGGGCAATAGCTACCCGTTGCTGCTGACCTCCGGAAAGTTCACTGGCCTTCACTTCCAGTTTATTGGCCAGGCCGACACTGGCCAGTACTGCCTGGATCTCCTCCCGTTCCCGAACGGTTAGCCAGCCGAGGGAGCGCATAACCTGCCAGGGAGAGATACTGCCCAGGCGGCCCATATAGACATTGTGGGCAACACTGAGTCCCGGAATCAGATTATAGTTTTGATAGACCAGGGAGATGCGGGTGCGGAGCTGGCGCAGCTGGCGGTGGCTGAGTTCTGCCAGGTCCTGACCCAGCACCGAGACCCTGCCGGAAGTGGGTAAAAGCGAGCCGTTTAAAAGGCGGAAAAGGGTGGTTTTCCCTGAGCCGCTGGCCCCGAGAATTCCCACCCGTTCTCCCGCCTTGATTGAAAAAGACACTTCTTTGAGGGCCTTGGTACCATTGCCATAGACCTTACTGACATTCTCTACCTGTATGATCGGCTTCATTGTTTTAACAACCCCAGTCGTCTGGCTTCCTGTTCTACATAGGCGTAGTCTTCGGCTTTAACCCTGGCAAAGCCTTCAGCCCGTAAAAGCTTGAGCAACTCCGGATCTTTGATGCTGAGAAAAGCGTCCACTATTTTTGCTTCCAGCTGAGGGTCCATGCTGTCCTGGACACACCAGGGATACCCTTCAATGGGGTCAGATTTGGCCAGAATGCGGATTTTGTTTTTGTCGATTTTGCCATCTTCAATTAGCTTGTTCAAAATTCGGCCCTCCAGGCCACCGGCATCCACTTTGCCATTCTGAACAGCCAGAGCAGTGGCATCATGTTTGCCGGTATAGATGATATTGGCGAAATCATCCGGTACCTTCAGCCAGGCCCGGTCGAGCATAATCCGTGGATACAGGGAACCGGAGGTGGAGTTAATATCCCCGAAGGCGAAGGTTTTGCCTTTCAAATCCTGCAGGGTTTTAATAGGGCTATTGGCCGGGGTAATAATCAGGCTGTAGTATTTGGTAGTTTTGGTTTCACTGTCAATCTCCGTGACGATAGGATGAATTTTCGCTTTTTGTTTGGCCTGTACATAGGTGAGACCGCCGAAATAGGCCATATCCAGTTTATCTGCAGCCATTGCTTCTACTACACCGGCATAGTTGGTGGCAACAAACAGCTCTACCGGCATGCCCAGCTTTTCCTCGAGATATTTGCGGAAAGGCTCATATTTGGCTTTAATTTTCTCCGGGGCCTGGTTGGGTATGAGGCCGACCCGTAATACCTTGGGCTGCTCTTTCTTCTCACTGGTAGTGGCTGTTTGCTGGCTGCAAGCTGCGGACAGCAAGGCCACCAGTATGATCAACAGGGTGAGTGCTTTTCTGATCACAACCCTCATCTCCTTCAAGCTAATCTTGTTTCATGGTTACTATAGCATAAATTACTTTTTTTCGTCCAATTAAAGTTTTTTATCAGATTGAGCTGGTGATAAATTTTGCTTATAACATTGACATTGACCGCATAAACTGTATATAATACTTAGCAAACAAAGTAATAAAAAGCGATGACGGAGAAAAGTAGCACGGGTCATACCTCCCAGGGAGGCGGGGTCGGCGACTGGAAGCCCTGCCAGGTTAGCCGTAGCGAAGTTCCCTCCTGAGCAGCCAGCTGAACGCCATTTCGGCCAGTAGGTGCGGCCGGTCACCCTGACCGTTATCCCGGGGGGCATATCGGACTTACGGTCCCGTATGCTTAATGAGTGCCGGCTATCAGCCGGAAACTGGGTGGTACCGCGGAGCACAGGCTTCGTCCCATTATTTTGGGACGAAGCTTATTTTATTTCTAAAGCAAAAGGAGGGTCATGGGATGGAAATGCAGGTATTGAAAAACCCCAATCCTAAACCGGTGAAGGTGGGTGAGATCTTTTTTGGCGGCAGCCAGGTGGTACCCATGGCCGGTCCTTGCGCCGTGGAAAGCCGTCAACAGGTTCTGGCCTGTGCTGAAGCGCTGCAAAAATTAGGAATAAAAGTCATGCGCGGGGGTGCTTTTAAACCCCGTACCAGTCCCAGGGGGTTTCAGGGCCTGGGGGAAGCTGGCCTGGAATTACTGGCTGAAGTAAAAGCGAAATACGGACTTTTGCTGGTTTCGGAAGTAATCGATGAGGATTCCCTGCGGGCGGGAGCAGAAGTGCTGGATATCATCCAGATCGGTTCTCGCAATATGCAGAATTTCAGCCTTTTGCGCAAAGTCGGTCGCCTGGGTAAACCGGTACTCCTGAAGCGGGGCCTGGCGGCCACCCTGCAGGAATGGTTAGCGGCAGCCGAATACATTCTGGCGGAAGGCAATGATCAGATTATTCTCTGTGAACGGGGGATTCGCACCTTTGAACCGGCTACCCGCAATACCCTGGACCTGGGGGCGGTAGCCTGGCTCAAACAGGAAGTGGGTTTTCCGGTAGTGGTGGACCCCAGCCATGCCAGCGGGCAAAGACGGCTGGTGGGGCCGCTGGCCCGGGGAGCGGTAGCCTGTGGTGCTGATGGGCTTTTGATTGAAGTGCATCCGGAGCCTGACCAGGCTTTGTGTGATGGGCAACAATCCCTCAATTTCGAGCAATTTGCCCGCCTCTTACAGGAACTGGAGCCTGTGGCGAGGGCGGTTGGAAAAAGTTTGGCATAAGGAGGAAAGCGACTGTGCAGCAACAACTGGAGCAAATGGAACAGACGGCCCTGCAGGAAATCAGCGGGGTTCAGGACCTGAACGCCTTAAATGAAATACGGGTAAAATATCTGGGCAAGAAAGGGGAACTGACTCAAATCCTGCGCGGCATGGGAACACTAAGCCCGGAAGAGCGGCCGGTCATCGGCCAGCTGGCCAATACGGTAAGGGAGCGATTGGAGTCAGCTCTGGAAAGCAAAACCGCTGAGCTGAAGGAAAAAGCCAAACAGGAAAGGCTGGCCCGGGAAAAAATTGATGTTACTTTACCCGGCCGCCCGGTATTAAGAGGCCATAAGCATCCTCTCACCCAGGTGCTGGAGGAAATCCAGGAAATCTTCATGGGTATGGGCTTTGCCGTGGCGGAGGGCCCGGAGATAGAATATGACTACTACAATTTCGAGGCACTCAATCTGCCCAAGGACCACCCGGCCCGGGATATGCAGGATTCCTTCTATGTTACCGGAGAGATCTTGCTGCGCACCCACACCTCACCGGTACAGGTACGTACCATGGAGGCTATGCGGCCCCAGGTGCCAGTGAAAATTATCGCTCCGGGCAAAGTCTATCGACGCGATGATGATGCTACCCATTCTCCCATGTTCCACCAGGTGGAGGGGCTGGTGATAGATCGCGATATTTCTTTTGCCCATCTCAAGGGTACGCTGCTACTGTTCGCCCGGCAAATGTTCGGACCGGAGCGGGAAATCCGCCTCCGCCCCAGTTTCTTTCCCTTTACGGAACCCAGTGCCGAGGTGGATATTTCCTGTATGATGTGCGGCGGTGCGGGCTGCCGGGTTTGCAAAGGGACAGGGTGGCTGGAGATTTTAGGGGCCGGGATGGTTCACCCCAATGTACTGGCCATGTCCGGCTATAATCCCGAGGAAGTGACTGGCTTTGCCTTTGGAATGGGGGTAGAGCGGATTGCCATGCTGAAATACGGTATCGATGACCTGCGCCTGCTCTTTGATAATGACTTGCGTTTCCTGCAACAATTTTAGACTGGAGGGAAGAGAGAGTGCGTGTTTCCTTTAACTGGTTACAGGAATATGTGGATTTGACGGGGATTACCCCCGAGGAACTGGCAGAAAAAATGACCCGTTCCGGGGTAGCAGTGGAGAACCTGCACTACCGGGGGGAAGGGATCGAAAAGGTAGTCGTGGGCCGGGTGGAAAAGATTGAAGCCCATCCCAATGCCGATAAGCTGCGGATTTGCCAGGTCAATGTCGGGGAAGCTGAGTGGTTGCAAATCGTGACTGGGGCTGCCAATGTCCAGGCCGGGGATGTGGTGCCCGTGGCCCTGGTGGGAGCGCGGCTTCCGGGGGATATCAAAATCAAGCGGGGCAAACTCAGAGGGATAGAGTCCAATGGCATGCTCTGTTCCGGAGAAGAACTGGGGATTGAAAAACGATTGCTGCCGGAAGGACAACAGGACGGGATCCTGATTCTGCCTCCGGACATCCCCCTGGGAGCAGATATCAAGGAAATTCTGGGCTTAAATGATGTGGTTCTGGAGCTGGAACTCACCCCCAACCGGTCGGATTGCCTGTCCATGCTGGGAGTAGCCTATGAGGTGGCGGCTTTACTGGGCCGGGAAGTGCGCCTGCCGGCCCTGGATTACCGGGAATACCAGCCGGGGGCAGCGGAACAGGTCCAGGTGGATATCGTTGCTGCTGATCTATGTAAACGCTACACAGCAACGGTTATTCGGGAAGTCAAGCTGGGGCCTTCACCCCTATGGCTGCAAAATCGTTTGCAAGCAGCGGGAGTACGTCCCATCAACAATGTGGTGGATATTACCAACTATGTCATGCTGGAACTAGGCCAACCCCTGCATGCTTTCGATTATGATACCTTGCAGGGACAGCGGATTGTGGTGCGGCGGGCAGCAGAGGGCGAAGAGCTGACCACTTTGGACGGGCAAGAGCGGACGCTGAGCAATGATGACCTGGTCATTGCCGACAGCCAGCGGGCCGTGGCTCTGGCCGGGGTCATGGGTGGACTGGATACTGAGGTAACAGCGGCTACCAGCCATATTCTGCTGGAATCGGCCTGGTTTGCCGGAGCCACTGTGCGCCGGACCTCCCGCAAACTGGGGCTGAGGTCAGAAGCATCCCTGCGCTTTGAAAAGGGACTGGATCCTGAGCTGGCACCATTAGCTGCCCGGCGGGCGGCCCATTTGCTGGAACGGCTGGCTGGTGGGCAAGTGGCAGCCGGTATGGTTGATGTACAGGTGGAAAAGTGGCAGGCACCGGTGATCAGGCTGAAAACCCAGCGGGTTAATTCCTATCTGGGGCTGCAGCTGACCTCTGCAGAAATTGCTGAGCTGCTGGAACGCCTGGGTTTGACCGTGAACGAAGCGGAACCGGGCGTACTGGTAGTAACAGTTCCCAGCCGGCGCCAGGACCTGAGCATTGAAGCTGATCTGATTGAGGAAGTAGCCCGGCTCTATGGCTACGACCGCATTCCTACTGATTTGCCGGTAATGGCTACCACCCAGGGACGCTTGAAGCGGGAACAGGCCCTGGCGGCCCGGGTGCGGGACTATCTGGTCGGAGCGGGCCTGACGGAAGTGATCAATCTCAGCTTTGCCAATCCCGGCCAGCTGGAGAAGTTGAACCTGCCCCAGGGCAGTCCCCTGGCCCGGGCGGTAGTAATCCAGAATCCTCTCAGTGAGGAAGCATCACAAATGCGGACCACTCTCCTGCCGGGCCTGCTGGAGACAGCGCGACGCAATTATAACCGGCGGCTCAGGGAAATGGCCATTTTTGAACAGGGTCATGTTTTCCTGCCCCGGGGAGAAGGGGAATTGCCACGGGAAAGCCTGGAGCTGGCCTTCCTGGGCCTGGGCAGCAGCCCTCGCAGCTGGCTGGGGGCAGGCCAGCCCTATGATTTCTACTGGGCCAAAGGCATTGCCGAGGGATTATTTCAACTGCTAGGTATTACTGATGTACGCTGGCAGCCGGTGGAGTTCCTGCCCACCTTCCATCCGGGCCGTACGGCTCGGGCAGTAGCTGGCGGCCGGGAACTGGCCTTGATCGGGCAGCTTCACCCTGATGTGGTTGAAAACTATGAATTGAGCGGGGAGATTGTAGCTGGCGAAATGTATCTGGAAAATCTCTTTGCTGTTGCAGGTGGAGTGAAACAATACCAGCCCCTGGCCCGCTTCCCCGGCATTGCCCGGGATTTGGCCCTGCTGGTACCGGTGGAAACCCCGGCGCAAGAACTGTTGCGGGTAGTGCGGGAACAGGGCGATGAAATCCTGGAGCGGGTGGAAATCTTCGATGTCTACCAGGGGACCCAGGTGCCGGCGGGATGGAAGAGCATGGCTCTCAGCCTCTATTACCAGGCGGCTGACCGTACCTTGACCGATGAAGAAGTAAATGCCCGGCAGGAGCGGATCCTGACTGCTGTAGCTGCGGAGTTTGGTGGCAAGCTGCGCTAGGCGGATTTTGTTCCGCGATGGGGGGCAGATATAATGACCGAGGGAAAAATTTCCCTTTAGTATCTTTCTACACCCCTCCGGCCACACTATCATTAAACAGCAATGCTGGAGGGGTGTGTATGCAAATTGAGGCCTATTTTGGCAATCTCAAACGGGCCAGTGAAACGGTAGCCCGCTTGAAAGCTGCTGGCTTTAACAAAGTTTATATGGATATCAATGACCATTACAATGAAGACCTAAATGTGGACACCAATCTGGCCGGTGCTGAGGGAGCACCCAGTCTGGCTGGCCTGACTTTGCGCTCTGCCGCTCATGCGGTGGATATGAGCAAATCTCCCCTGGCAGCGGCCAGCCCCATGGCCAGTGGTTATGGGCGGTTCGAGGAAATAGCTGATGTTAACTGCAAGGTAATTGTGGAGGTAGAAGAGGGCAAAGCAGAAGAGGCGCGCCAGCTGCTACGCCAGGAAGGTGGCGAGTTGAAGGATCCAAATATCGCCCGGCCGCGAATTATCGATGATGCAGATCTCCTGGATGCTGTGATCGATAATATCAGTAAAAACATCTAGTGCGAAAAAACATTTCAAAGTGTGGCTACGGTCACACTTTTTTTATTTGGACTGTGTTACAATTTAGCCAGAGCTTACCACTACAAGAAAAGATAAGAGGAGGATGATGGAAACATGTTCTGTTACCAGTGTGAACAAACCGCTGGCGGCAAAGGCTGCACCACTGTAGGGGTCTGTGGCAAGAACGAAGATATTGCGGCTCTGCAGGACCTGCTGGTCTTTGCCCTCAAAGGAATTGCTGCCTATGCCTATCATGCCCGGGAATTAGGTTATGTCGATGAAGAAATTGATGCTTTTATGGAAAAAGCAATGTTCACTACTCTTACCAACGTGGACTTTGACCTGAACCATCATATCGAAATGGTACTGGAAGCTGGTCGTATTAACCTGAAGGCTATGGAGCTGCTGGATAAGGCCAATACCGAACGGTTTGGTACTCCCGTACCTACCACTGTTGAAACCGGCAGCAAGCCTGGCCCTGGTATCCTGGTCACCGGCCATGACCTGCTGGATCTGTATGAGCTGTTGAAGCAAACTGAAGGCACCGGGATCAATATCTATACCCATGGTGAAATGCTGCCGGCCCATGCTTATCCGGAACTGAAGAAATTCCCCCACCTGGTGGGCAACTGGGGCACTGCCTGGCAGAACCAGAAAAAAGAATGGTCCGAGTTCCCTGGCGCTATCCTGGTAACCACCAACTGTGTGCTATTGCCAGCTGAAGCCTATAAAGACCGGATTTTCACCTGTGGTGTAGCGAAGCTGCCCGGTGTACCCCATATTCAGAACCGGGATTTCTCTCAGGTAATTGAAAAAGCCAAATCCCTGCCGCCCTTGCCGGAAGCGCCTAAAGGCACTCTTTCCACCGGCTTCCATCATGTGCCGGTACTGAGCCTGGCCGATAAGATCATTGAAGCGGTGAAAGCAGGCAAAATCAAGCACTTCTTCCTGGTAGGCGGCTGCGATGGTGCCAGGCCGGGACGTAACTACTACACTGAATTCGTGGAAAAGGCTCCTAAGGACACCGTTATCCTCACCCTGGCCTGTGGTAAATATCGCTTCAACCACCTGGATCTGGGGGATATCGATGGTATTCCCCGCCTGATCGATATCGGCCAGTGCAATAACGCCTACTCTGCGATCCAGATCGCTCTGGCCCTGGCCAATGCCTTTAACTGCGGAGTCAACGACCTGCCTCTGAGCCTGGTGCTGTCCTGGTTTGAACAGAAGGCCGTTGCTATCCTGACCACCCTGCTCTACCTGGGTATCAAGAATATGCGCTTAGGTCCTACTCCTCCGGCTTTTGTGACTCCGAATGTATTCAAGGTCTTGCAGGAAAACTACAACCTGCAGCTGATCACAACTCCGGAAGAAGACCTGAAAGCGATTCTTGGCTAAGCAGGAAAACCCCCATCGGTTTACTGGACCGGTGGGGGTTTTTAGTATTTTGTCTGTTATAAGGGTCCGCAAAATTATGGTAAGGTCAATTACACGTTTTATTTTTATCTTACCTTTCCAGATTCAAATGAGCTGAAAACTTTTTCAGGAATGAAACCAGCACATTCACACTCTTCTTGATATCAGGATCTGAATTCAACTGCCGTATTATAGCAAACATGCTTTTGGGTTGTTTGTTTTTGTTTTCTTCTATGGCTTCATTCAAAGAATTTATCATACCCAGTAAAAGCTTGCCGCCACCTAAAGCCAGTACTTGGTCCAGCATCGAAACTAATTCCACTACTTGTTTCAGAATATCAGTAACAACCCCTGCTGTAGAAGAATCTTTTACAGATTTTACTATTCCTACTAGTTCAATTAAAACATCAAATGCGCCTGATTCCTGCAGTTTATTTACTTCAGCAATTAAAGACTGGAGGTTTTTACCGGCCTTTTGAACCTCTCGCAAAAGCTCAATCATTTCCGGCGTATTTAATTCATCGGCAACTTCACCGATTTGAACCACGGTACTGACCAGGTTTTGCACTACCGAAGCATCCATTGAATCAATGGCGGCATTGATAAGGCCTAACAGCTGATTGGTTTTTCCTGCTGCTTCAGAGTCATTTTGAACGGTGTGTACAACATTTTGTGCGGGTTGGGACATGGTTCACCACCCCCTTTACATGATCCCACGAACGGATAACCAGTACAATTCATTGTAAGCAAGCTTAAACCAGTGCAACATTTCAGAAGATGGCATAGGTTGAGGTGGTGTCTTATAATCAAACCAAATATAGGTTGCCTCATTCAAACCTGACTCAATAAAGCAAAACGCTTTACCGCTGTAACGATGAGAAGCAGGGAGTCCTTTTATCTGGCTAATAATATTTTTAACAACTACATCCGCCTGATAATGGGCAGTAGAACCAGCTTTACTTACTGGAAGATTGGTTGCATCACCTAAAACATAAACATTGTCTTGACCAATCATTTTTAAACTGTAACGGTCAGTGGGAATAAATCCGTCTTCATCTCCAATATTGGAATCCCTAACCACTTTTGCTCCGACATGCGCCGGTACGGAGATAAGCAAATCATAAGGATGCGCGGTTCCGTCCATGTTGTATGCCAGTTTTTTGTTTGGATCAACTTCTTCAAGATTAAAGAAAACTTCATACTCGATGCCGCGTTTTTCAAATTCCGCCTCTGCCCATTCGGCAACAGGTTCCAGAGAATGAATACGGCCAATAGGATAAGTATACTTAAGTGTTACTTTATCGCGAATTCCTAAATCTCTGAACAGTTCATCTGCCATAAAAATCCACTCAAGCGGAGCAACAGGACACTTGTGTGGAACATCTATGGTCATTAAGATTGTACCACCTTTAAATTTGAAGAGTTCATCACGTAACTTCGCAGCACCTTCAGGCGTATAGAAATTATGTGAAGCCTCAGCCAGCCCGGGAACTGAATTGAAATCCGGGTACGACCCCGTTGCAATCACCAGAAAATCATAATTATAGGATTGCTTAGTAGTGGTTACAGTGTTGTTGGCTGTATCAATTTTTGTTGCTTCTTCAAGTATAAACTTAACCTTTGGATGTAAAAGATGTTTTTGTTCCCTGGAAAATTGCTCTAATGTGCCTTCGTTAAAGGACATAAATAAAAAACCAGGTTGATAAAGGTGCTGTTTTTTGTTCCCAATAACCAACACTTCTACTTCGCCACTATATATTTCCTTTTGCATGGATTTTGCCAAGCGGTTGGCCACCATGCTACCAGCCACGCCACTCCCTAAAACGATAATGCGTTTGGCCATCAGGTTCACCTCCCTGTGCGAAAATAAAAAATAAATTACTTCAATTTTTTAACAGCTATACGCCAAAAATTCCCGTCTTGCTTACTGTAAACAAGCTCATGTCCCATCTTGCTAACCCATTCCGGAACATCTTTAGCCGAACCACTGTCACTGGATAACAATTCGTATACTTCGCCAACGTTACCTCTTTTAATTGTTTTTACTAACTCCATCAATGGTCCTGGACAAAATGCACCACGAGCATCAATAGTTTTTGTAATTTGTACTTCAGACATATTATTAACCTCCTTCAATTTACATTACAATAATTTGACTGCCTACAGCTTTACCAAGGAAAGCAGTGACACCGATAATATCATCAAATACGTCTACTAAATCTTCTTTCTTCCATTCCATTAAGTCCATTGCCATTGCGCAACCGTATACATTACAGGTGCCCATATCTCTTGCATTTTCTAACAACTGATAAAAAAGTTCAACGTTCTTATTGAGCATCTCCTGGCCAATTTCACCGGTTTTGAAGTTTTTGGATTCAATTACATCTTTGCGGAAAGCTTTAAGTGCATCCATTGTTACAAAAATGTTTACTTCCATGCCGGATACGGCAGCTACTGAACTCACCAAGCAACCTGCATGTAATTTTTCCATTTCTCCGGAAATAAGGATAACAGTTAATTTTGGTTGTTCCATTTTATCTTCTCTCCTTTTTTAGTTTAGTTTTGTGAATCTTTTCAACCGCTTTTTTATTTGAAAAATTTTCTTACCTTTTTGAGATTCTCACCACCTTGATACATCTTAGATTGGTATTATGTAAGTTTTAATAAATTTCCCCCGTCACTTTATATTTTTGTTTTCATAAATTATTTGACGCAGGGAAAACTTTATCATACTACTTAATCCGTATTTTAAGTTATTACATATACCCCGTATATGTATTCTTTTATTATTATAATTCACTAAATTCGCTTTGTCAATCATTTATTGAAAAGTCAGCGCTGAAGCATGAAGTTTTTGAGAAGTCTTCTATTTTAGATAACTAACACTTTTTAATGTTTGCTAAGGTTCAAAGTTCTTAGGTATGATATTGCAAAAAAAAAGAAGACACTACGACTCTTTAGAGTTAAAATAATGTTAGGGGAGATATTATGACACGAGGTGACCACTGATGGCGATTCTGGAAACAGCCAATATTGAGCAAGGCATGCCCACGGTGGAGCAGGCCCGGCTGCGCTTGCTGCAGGCCCTGCGGGGTGCCAAAGCCCGGCGGGCCAAGGCAGTAAAAGTAATCCACGGCTACGGTTCCAGTGGGGTGGGTGGCACTTTGCGGGGGGAAATGCAAAAAGCCCTGGCTGCTCACCGCCGCTCAGGCTTAATTCGTCACTTTGTTTCCGGTGATAAATGGTCCATCTTTACGCCGGAAGGGCGGAGGGCTCTGGAACTGGTGCCGGAACTGAAAGGGGACCGGGACCTGGACCGGGGTAATCCGGGAATAACGATTGTTATTTTGTAGGCAATAGCACCCTTTTACCCCCTCTGTCATAGGCTGAAATGAAGTCCTGACAGAACGGGGGGTGATGCCGGTTGAAGACAGCGACATATCTGGCAGCTGTACCTGCCCGCCGCAGCTGGCTATCCAGCCTGGGCCCGGCCGTGGTGGTAGCGGTGGCCTATGTCGATCCAGGCAATTTTGCTGCCAACCTGGAAGGGGGAGCCCGTTTCGGCTACAGCCTGCTCTGGGTACTGCTGCTCAGCAATTTAATGGCAATTTTTCTGCAGCGCCAGTCAGCCAAACTGGGGATTGGCGCCGGGAAAGACCTGGCCACACTGTGCGGGGAACAGTTTCGGCCAGGAGTCAATCGCCTGTTATGGTTACTGGCGGTAATCGCCGCTATGGCTACTGATCTGGCTGAATTTCTGGGAGCGGCCCTGGGGTTTTATTTGCTGCTGGGGGTTCCCCTCTGGCTGGCCGGGCTATTGACAGCGGTGGTGACTGTTTCCATTCTGGCCCTGGAACGCTATGGGCAAAGACTGCTGGAAATAGTGATAGGCACCATTGTAGCTTTAATTGGGTTCTGTTATGTGATAGAATTGTTTCTGGCCAAACCTGATTGGCCGCAGGTGCTGGCCCATACAGTAATTCCCCGTTTGCCTGCCGGCTCGATTCTGGTAGCGGTGGCTATGCTGGGGGCAACGGTAATGCCCCATGTAGTGTTTTTGCATTCTCAGCTGGTGCTGGACCGACGCCCCCAGGGAGCATCTGCAGATTTTTTACGCCAGCTGTTTCGCTGGGAATGCCGGGATATTGCCCTGGCCATGAATACCGCCTTTTTCATCAACTGGGCCATGGTGGTGGTGGCAGCGGCAGTTTTCCACCGGCAGGAGATTGCAGTAAACAGTCTGACCGGTGCTTACCACAGTTTACAGCCAATGCTGGGCAGTCTGGCCCAGCTGGTGTTTGGCATTGCCCTGCTGGCTTCCGGCCTTTCCTCCTCTGTGGTGGGGACGATGAGTGGCCAGCTGGTGCTAAAAGGCTTTATCGGCCTTGACCTGCCTGTGACCTGGCGACGGCTTCTGGTCATGGGCCCGGCTCTGGCGGTTTTGCTCTGGGCAGCCGATCCCCTGCAGGCCCTGGTGTTCAGCCAGGCGGTCTTGAGTTTTGCCCTGCCAGGGGCGATTGTGCCGCTGCTTCTGCTGACCCGGCGCCGGGATTTACTGGGGGAACTGGCGGACCGGCCCTGGGAACAGCTGCTGGGCTGGAGTGTGGTGACTGTGGTGCTGGCTTTTAACGGCATACTATTATTGAGCGGTTTTGGGGGGTGAGCCCCCCATTTCCCCTTTTCACAGAAAAAAGACCTTTACCCCGACCTGCAGTCGAGGTAAAGGTCTCGTTGCCCGTCCCCGGGTTTGGACGGTGGCAGAACCGGGTATTGCTACCAGTATGTCGATTCTGCCTGTGGCAGGTTAATACCACCAACTACTCCCCTTTACACTGGCAATATATGCACTATCCTGCCCAGGGGTGCATACATTGAAGCAGAAGACAGGTACTGGGGGGAGGAAAATGCCACAGGAAGAACTAATCTTCTGGCTGGGAATATTACAGGAACATCTGCAGACAGCGAAAAACCGGCTGGCGGAAGGGGAAAAAGCCTGGCGGCAGGAGGCGGAACAAATTCAACAACGCCTCCAGGCCGTGCAGGACCAGCTGCGGGGAGGCTATTTTGTCAGCAAGGCAGATATTCTGGCTCTGGCCCGGGAAACCTGCCGCTGGCTGCAGCGTTTGCTTTATCGCATGTTGCGCTGTCAGGTGCAGGCCAGCCTGTATCCCCTGCTGGTGGACCACTGGGCCCGGGAGACCCGCTTTTTCTGTCAGTTATTGCGGTTGAGTGCCACCGGTAACCCCCATGCCCGCCTGGGACAGTTAAGGGAGAGTTTATTCTGGTTACGTATTTTTGCTGAACACCTGCAACTGCTCAGCCAGCAGTTGGATCCTACGGAACAGTTACTTCAGGCTGAAGCAGCCCTGTTGTTGCGGCGACTGGAACGATGTCGCCTGACTCTGAGTAACTGGGAGTCTCTGGTGGGGCAGGATAGAGATTTCCCCCTCACCCTGGGCCAGGCATTGGCGGATAGCCGGGAAACGGTGCTGGCGGTGTTGAAATACAAACAAAAAGTAGCGCGGCGGGCCAGACGGTGTCAGTTGCTGGCGGTTTTTCCGGCTGACTGGCCGGAACATCTGTTGCGGGAAGGACGTTATTTTCTCAGTCTCTGGCCATAGGAAAACAGAAAGAGAAAGGAAGGACAAGGGATGGACAGCTATCGTTCGGTAGGCCGGGAAGCGGTGGCGGAAATTGTGATCAAAAAATCCCGGTTTATCTGTTATGTAAAGCCTGTGGAAACTGCCGAGGCAGCCCAGGAATTTGTCGAGGCTATTCGCAAAAAACACTGGGATGCTACTCACAATGTTCCAGCCTGGCGGGTGGGAATGCCGGTACCGGCAGAAAGGTTCAGTGATGATGGCGAACCGGCGGGAACAGCCGGCATGCCGGTACTGGAGGTATTGCGCAAACAGGAGGTAACCAACTGCGTACTGGTAGTGACCCGCTATTTTGGCGGCACTTTGCTGGGAGCAGGGGGCCTGGTGCGGGCTTATACGGAAAGTGCCGTTAAGGGGCTGGAGGCAGCCGGGATTGTTACCTATCACCTTTATCGGCGATTTACCATTATAGTTCCTTACCCGCTTTTGGGCTCCATCCTCCATCTGCTGGAAAAGTTGGAGGGTAAACTGGAAGAACCGCTTTATGGAGCAGAAGTGCAGGTAAGGGGTTGGTTACTCCCTGAGCTGCAAAACAAGCTGGAAAAGGAAGTGGCGGAACTGGGGCAGGGACAGCTGCAGGTGGAATGGGGGGAAAGCTGTTACTTGCCGTAAATGCCTTTCAGCCGTCCCTTCCAGAAACGCAATCTATTAGCCAGGCCGGGATATCTGGCCTGTAATTTTTTTTGCCATTTCCGGGCCCAGGGCCAATCGGGGGCCAGCAAATAGAGGGCCAGCAGCAAAAACAGAATTCCCTGCAGAACTGGTAAAAAGAGACCGGCGATGCCCAGGATTAGAAAAATCAGGCCCAGGCTGAGGCGCAACAGCTTTTTAGCTTTTTCTCTCATGAGCGTCTCCTTCCTTTGGGACTTCTTCACACTTCTATTATGACTGATTAACCGGGCAAAAGCAATGGGACTGGCACCCGGATTCCTGGTCCCCGATAGTATATTACACAATCACACACAGCACAATCGAGGGGACAGTGAATGAGCATTCTTCCAGTCCAGCCTGAGTTAAAGGAAACCCTGTGGGGCGGTACCTGGTTCTGGCGCCAGGGACTGCACCAGGAGGGGAGAAGACGGATAGGGGAAATGTGGTATACGGTACCGGGTATGCCCCTGATGGTGAAATTTATCGATGCAGCGGCACCCCTTTCCCTGCAGGTCCATCCGGGCGATGCCCAGGCCTGGCAGCGTGAGGGCAAAAGGGGTAAAACGGAGGCCTGGTATATCTGGTCCACTGAACCAGGAGCGTATATCTATTATGGGTTTCAGCGTCCAGTGGAAAAAAAAGAGGTGGAAGCGGCTATTCGCGCGGGCCAGCTGGAAAAACTGGTGAAAAAAGTGAAAGTGCGGGCCGGGGATATGATCTTTGTGCCTCCCGGGACTATCCATGCCATTGGCGCCGGGGTAAGATTGGTGGAAGTACAAACTGCGGTAGACCTGACCTACCGGCTGTACGACTGGGGACGGGGCAGGAAACTGCAGATAGAGAAAGGACTGGCGCTGCTTAACACTGCTGCTGTAGAAGAAAATATCGTGGTGTCTACCCTGGAACGGCAGCTGACGGAATTGCATTGTCCGGCTTTCAGATTACAGAAACTCAATTTGCAAGGGCAGATGCAACTATCCCCCGGCGGTTCCTGGTTTTTCCTGGTCGGTCTAAAGGGGGAGGGGCAGCTTAGCAGTGGCCGGTGGCTCTATCAGGTGAAACCGGGAACAGTGTATTGGCTGGATTCAACACCGGTTTGGTTAGGAGGCAAGATAGAGGTTTTAATCTTGAATGGAAATATTTGATATAATATAATAATTTTAATAGAGCTAGAAAAAGGAGTACCAGAGATGAAAAAATTCTGGGATGCCCATGTCCATCTCTTCCCGGAGCGAATATTTAAGGCGATCTGGCGCTGGTTTGCTCAAGCTGGCTGGGAAATACCCTTTGCCAACTGGGAGCTGGAACAATATGTGGCTTATTTGCAGAAAATGGGGATGGAGCGGGCTTTTTTGCTCACTTATGCCCATAAACCGGATATTTCCCTGGAGTTAAATCGCTGGGTGCGAGAAGTATGTCAGCAGTATTCGCAATTCATTCCCTTTGCCTGTATTCACCCTCTGGATACTAACCTGGAAGAGGTCATTATTACAAAAACCGGGCTTTCATCCCACGGGTTCACCCGTGGGATGAAAGCCCGGCTAAGTTTTTGCCGGAATGTCTTCCTTGTATTGTATAAATTTGGTATAATATAGCTATGGAATAAAAATATAGACACAAATGTATATCCATCTAAGGGGGTGATTGAGCTGGCACGCAAAAAGAAGTCCAGTAACGGCATGCCAACGCAGACTCTCACAGCCAGGGCCAAAGTCATCAACCTTTCCGACCGGGACGCCCTGCTCCTGGGCCTGCTGGGTTTTTTCGCCACCAAGCTGTGGAACGTAGCTAACCACCACCGGCGCACTGTTTGGAACGTAACTGGTAGAATACCCGGTTTCGCCGAGCAGTGCCGGGAGCTTAAAATCAACCGCTGGTACAGGCTCCTGCCTTCCCAGTCTGCTCAGGAAGTCCTGGGCGAGCAGGACGACTCCTATCGGTCATGGTTCTCACA
>NZ_FUXM01000016.1 GCF_900167165.1 Carboxydocella sporoproducens DSM 16521
TTTTTTTCAAACTCAGCCGCTGCTGCCGCCGGGTAGCCAGTTCCAGGCGGTTATAAACATGGCGGGGTAAATCAATAAGCATCCTCTCTGTGGCCTGATTTGGACAACCAATTTCCACCCAGAGCAAATAGGTGGTACCCCGGGCCATCTCCTCCACAATGGTCCCTTCCACTATATTTTCCCCCAGATTGGCGGATAGCTGGCGTTCCGGCCGTACCAGCATCACATTTTCCGGCCTGATGCCGAATTTCACCATTTGACCTGCCGTCACCGGCCAATTTCCTGTCACCCGCAGTTGCCAGCCCTGCCAGTTAAGAACGGTCTCCGTTTCACTGTGGGCTTCAACCAGTGCCGGGAAGAGGTTGCTCATACCAACGAAGCGGGCAATCTCCTCTGTAACGGGATGCTGAAAGACTTCCTCCTTGCTGCCGACCTGAACCAGTTTGCCCTGGTTGATAATACCAATCCGCTCAGCCAGCACATAAGCCTCGGTGAAATCATGACAAACATGAATGACGGTCAGGTGCTGTTCCCGTTGCAACCTTTTCAGTAATAGCCAGAACTCGGCCCGGGTCTGGGGATCCAGTGCCGCCAGCGGTTCATCCAGCAGTAAAATCCGGCTACCCGCCGCCAGGGCACGGGCCAGGGCTACCCGCTGTCTTTCCCCTCCACTCAAGCGCAGGGGATAGCGGTCCAGCAAGCAGGTTATTCCCAGCCTTTCTGCCCAGTAATAGGCCTCCTCCCGGGATGCGGCAAAAGCGATATTTTCCCGACAGGTTAAATGGGGAAAAAGGGCATAATCCTGGGGTACATAGGCAATCTGTCGCTTCTCCGGTGGCAGGCCGCTGACATCCCGCTCCTGCAAAAAAACGCGCCCTGTTTCCGGCAACTGCAACCCGGCAATGGTTTCCAGCAAGACGGTTTTACCCTGTCCCGAGGGACCCAGCAAAACAAAATACTCGCCCCTGTGAACATGAAGTCCAGGCACTTCCAGGCGGAATTTGCCCCGGGTTACCCGGATATTTTCCAGTCTAATCACTGTTTTCCCTCCCTATCCCGGCTGCCAGTCGCAACAACCAGAGGGCCAGAAGCGCCAGGAAGATTAGAATCAGGGCCAGTGCCACTGTTTGATCTATATCCACTGAAGATAGACTGAGATAAATAGCGGTAGGCAAAACTTCCGTCTTAAACCGGGTAGCACCGGCAAAGGTAACAGTAGCCCCGAATTCCCCCAGGGCTCTGGCCCAGGTGATCACAGTGGTGGCCAGGATGCCCGGCCGGGCCAGGGGCAGGGTTACCCGCCGGAAAACCTGCCCGCTATTACAGCCCAGGGTACGGGCCACCTGTTCCAGACGAGGATCGATAGTCTCAAAGGTGGTTTTCAATAAGCGCAAGGCGTAGGTTGCTACCACCGTAAACTGGGCCAGAATGACACCTCCAGCAGTAAAAACCGGGGAAAGGCCCATGCCCTCCAGCCATCGCCCCAGGGGGCTACGGAAGAAGAGAAGCAGGGCAACACCTCCCACAATGGGAGGTAGTACCAGGGGCAGATCCAGAAATGTTTCCAGCAAGCTACGGCCGGGAAATTGCCGGCGAGCCAGAAAATAAGCTGCAGGCAAAGCCAGAACCAGGCTTATGATGGTGGTAGTTGTAGCTGTCAGCAAACTGAGGCGAACGGCGAACAGCACTTCAGGGGAAAGAAAAGCCTGAACCAGGGCTGCCGGCCGGATATTGAAGGCAATCGCCCCCAGCAAGGCAGCCACAAAAAAGAGGTAGAACAGCAGATTAATTCTGGCTACTCGCTCAAAGCTGTCTCTCAAAATTTCACTTCCTTCTCATCTACCGCATAACCATGTTTTCGGAAGATTTCCTTTCCCCGTTCTGAGGTGAGGAAATCAATAAATTTCTGTGCTGTTTCCGGCTGCTGGCTGAAGCGGCTGATGGCCACCGGAATATTGCCGATCTTGACCAGCTGTTCTTTTGGCAGGGGAATTACTTCCAGTTTCTCGGGATTCCAGTTATCAAATACCGTCCAGCCGATAACTGCATCTACCTGGTTTAAAGCAGCAACCGTTGCGGTATCCTCACAGCTTTTAGGAGTAACGACGATGTTTTTTTCGATCGCAGCCGTCAGCCCGTTTTTGGCAAAAATATCCTTAGCATAAAGGCCTAAACAGACGGTTTTCGGTTCGGCAATGCCCACTTTCACACCCGGCCGGGCCAGGTCCGCCAGGGTCTTGATGCCTTTGGGGTTGCCTTTGGGCACTACAATAGCTGGAACCAGGTAGGCGACAATTTTTCTGCTTTCCGGTTTGACTGCCTGTTTGGTTTCTGCTATATCCATAAAATCATGGGAGCCCGGGATGTAAAGGTCACCCTTTTGGGCCAGCAACATCTGGGATAACATGGTACCAGAACCACCATAACTGGCCTGCACCGGGATACCGGTCCGGGCAGTAAAGGCCTGGACCACTTCTTCCAGGGGCGGTTTTACCGCTGAGCCGGCAAAAATGGTCAGGGGCTCTTTTGCCTTTTGAGCTGTGGTACAGCCAGTTAGGATGCCGGCCAGTAACATGAACACCAGGAGCAAAACGGTTTTTCTTGATTGCATACTCTAACCTCCTTGTCCTTTTGCGCTAAATAAAAAGACACTTTTCCCCCTGTTGAAAAGAAAAGTGTCCAAACGAAACTCCTTTCCAAACAGGGGAGGCAGTCAGGTTTCCCCGGCTACCCCGGACCGGCAAGCGGTCGTCCCGGCGCCATAGCTTTCAGCCTTAGGCTTTCCGGGCTCGGAGTTATTTATTTATTTTCTTTGCCTGTGTATTTTCGACAGAAAAACACATTTTCCTGCTTAAGCTGTGAAAGTGAAATTTATTTCTTGCAGCAGGTTCTGTTTTTTGATACAGGCAGGGCATTTTCCTTCCCTGGTCGAGGATATCACCTGGCCGCAAACCTGACAGTATATTACTGGTATTTCCTTTAATATTATCGGTTTTATTCTCTCCTTCCATGATCCGGGCTGCCAGCTTAACGCCCGCACAGGACAGAGACCGCTACATACATGACAATCCCGGCATTTACTCCCCTGCCACAATAGCCGTCTGGTTTTACCATCCACTTCACTAAAAAAGGCTTGCTGTGGACAGACCCGGATACAAACACCACACTGATCACATTTACCGGGATCAACTGCCAGTATCTCCGCACTGCGTTGCCAGGCCGCTTCCGGTAATCGGGGTAACAGGTTGGACCAGCTGGGACGGGGCTTGTTTTCCCCGGAGTCCTTCAGTACCTGTTCCACCTTTTCCAGCAGTTTCAGGCTAAGCCAGGAAAAAAGCGCCCGTCGACCCAGTTTTTTCTCTTTCGGTGAAATTTTAAACTGACACCGTTCCTGCCAGCCCGTAGCCCTTAACCAGTCTTTAACCTGCTGCCGGGTTTTCTCCGCATAGATACGCCAGTTGGAGCAGGCACAGCTTTCACAATCGCCGCAATGTATCTCCAGTCTTTCTTCTCCGTGTTTTTCCAGCCAGTCTAAAATTTCCTCGACAGTAAGCACTGCTAGACAGGGTATATTAATAGCCCCCTCGACAGGTCCCGTTTCCTGGCAGGCCAACACCGGGGCCTGCAGCCAGGTTGAACCGCTGGCTGCAGCGGTGGGACACTGGGCCCGGCAGAAACCGCAATTTTGACAACCCTGCTTTTCGACCACCGGCAAGCCATTTACTAACTGAATCGCCTGACCAGGGCAGTTTTCCAGACACACCCGGCAAGCCTGATTGCGATATCGGCGCAAACATTTTCCTGAATCAATTTGTGCCGGCATACTCTCACTCCTATCAAGGGCTAATCCCCAGTTCCCGGGCTGCGCGAACCAGTTCAGACCGCCCTTTTGCCCGCAGTTTTTCTTTCAGTTTAGCTTTATATACTTCCACTGTTTTTACACTGATGAAAAGCTGGTCGGCAATTTCTTTGTTGGTATAGCCCCGGGCGATCAAAGCCAGGACTTCTCTTTCCCGTTCGGTTAAAAGAGGATCTTTCCGTTCTTTCTCCGGTTTGCGACCCGCTAGTTCTTTCAGCAAAAACCCAGCAATAGCCGGATCAACAAAAATTTTGCCTTCATAAACACTGCGAATAGCTGAAAGCAGCTCAATATCAGCTGCCTTTTTCAGCAGATAGCCATGAGCTCCGGCCTGTAACACCCTCTTTACATACCCTTCATCTTCATGCATAGTCAGGACAAGCACCCGGCACGCAGGATTCAACTTCGACAACTGCTCTACCAGCGCAATCCCGCCCATACCTGGCATGCTCAAATCAACCAGGGCTAGATCAAAATCCAGGGTTAAGGCCAAATCCAGAGCTTCTTCTGCCGTAGCTGCTTCACCAACTACTAGCATATCCTTTTGAGCTCCAATTAACATTTTTAAACCCGAGCGCAATACAGCATGATCATCTACCAGTAAAATTTTAATCATTTACCTCGCTCCCCTCCAACAGCGGCAAGCGGAGATATATACTACACCCCTGTCCCGGCTCAGTCTCAATTTGAAATTCTCCCCCCAGCAGTGTAGCTCTTTCCTGCATACCAAACAGCCCTAGTTTTTTCTTGAAGATATTGTTTTCCAGAGCTTCATCCAGACAAAAACCCTGGCCATCATCTTCGATTATTACTTTCAATTGTTTTTCTTCCCGCCTAACAACGATACTGACATTTTCAGCCTGTGCATGTTTGGCGATATTGGTCAGAGCTTCCTGGATAATTCTGTAAACAGCTGTTTCTATATGAATCGGTAGCCTTTTATCCAGCCCATCGATGAGCAGGTCAACATCAATCCGGTGTCTCTCCCCCCATTGTTTAAGATAAAATTTAAGCCCTTCCTCCAGTCCCAGATCATCCAGAACGCTGGGTCTCAATTCTAACGCCAGAGAGCGCAACTCGTCCAGGACATTATCAGTCATTCCCAGAATTTCCGCCAAATACTGAAGATGTTCCGGTTCTTTTTCCTGCTGATAAAAAGTGCGTAATGCTACTTTCAAGGATGTCAGGCTCTGACTGGCCTGATCATGTAACTCCCGGGCGATCCGTTTCCGCTCTTCTTCCTGAGCTGCAATTAGTTTGGCCAGTAATTGCTGACGGATAATTTCTTTTTGGCGCAATTCCTCGCTATATTGTTGTAGTTGTAGCTGGTTTTGCCGAATTTTGGCCACCATCTCATTGAAAGCCGCAGTAAGACTGGCCAGGTCATCACCGCTGTTTTCTACCGGTACCTGAATGGCCAAATTACCTGCTGCCACTTCCTGGGTAGCGTGTACCAGGCGCTTTAAGGGTTTGGTAACCACCCCGGTTAGCCAGATCGCCATTAATATCCCAAAAAAGCTCACTCCACCGGTAGTCAACAAAAGCCGGCTGCTGACATGTTTTAGGCCTTCCTGCAGATAATATTCTGTCATACCAACCCTTACCCAGCCTGCGCTTCCTTCCAGAATAGGGATGGCAATGTCTTTAATCAATCCGTCCGGACTGGAAAAAACCACGATATTTTTTTCCTGCCCTGGTCGAATAGAGTTTATATTCCTTAAACCTGCCGGCAGGCGACGGCCAAAGGTGCTGTGTACCAGATTACCTTTCTGATCAAAGACCAGAATGTACTTAATGTCCTGGTTATTCTGGCGTGTATCTTTTAACAGCTCATCCAGAGCATAGAGATTACGGGTAAAAAGCAAATCAGCACTGCGGGCGGCCAGGTCCCTGCCGATGGAAATCCCCCGCTGGGTTAATTGCTGCCCCATTATTTTATGCAGGGTCATCTGCACATCAAAAAAGGCAAAAACAGCAGTAAGAAAAATCAGGGCAATGATCATGATAATTATTTTACCGGACAGACTGATTTTTTTAATATCCATTGTTTTTCACCTGCTGGGCTAATTTTCGAATAACCTCATAATCCTGATCATTGCCAGGCTCAAACCTTTCAATCTGTAATCTGCGTAAAATTGCCTGTCCGTCCTGGCGTTGATGCAAATTCAACATGATTTCAGCAATTCTTTCTTTCAATTTCGCATCAAGCCCTGGCCGGGCCACCAGTGGTGGCATCCCGGCCGCTGGAGAAACATTGATAATGCTGGTATTGGCCCTGATACTCCTGTCCTTGGCTGCCATATATTCATAGATTAGCCCATCTACTGCTGCGCCGTCTACCAAGCCCTGAGCCACTGCTTTGATGGCATTATCATGGCTGCCCATAAAATAGGTTTCAGCAAAAAATCGTGCGGGATCAGTATGTTGTTGTCGTAAAAGTGCCAATGGATAAAAATACCCTGTAAAGGACATAGGATCGGTAAAAGCAAAACGCTTATCTTTTAGGTCTGAAAAACTGTTTATATTCCCATCTTTTCTTACTATAATATACCCCTGGTAAGTATTTTTGCCATTTATTCTGGGAACCGCCAGTAACTCCAATCCGAATTCTTTCTTTCCCATTACATAGGCATAAGAGCAGATAAATGCAATATCAACCTGTTTATCTCTTAGTAAATCATTAACTTCCTTATAGGAAGCCTTCTGGATAAACACTACCGGCATCCCCAGTTCCCGGCCTAGTTCTTCAATCATTTCCTGATAAAGAAAATAGGTTTCCCGGGGCGAAGTCATAGAAGAGACCGCCACTCGCAATGCGGTTGTCTCCCTTTTTTCCTGAGGAACAGGCTCCAGTACATCCCAGCGAACTCGGGGCAAGTCTGTTCCACAGCCGCTCAGGAAAAGTATCAAAACAATTATACTTAGAAAATATTTTTTCATAATATCACCCAGTATTAAGTATAACATTTTTAGAACCGGAATGGAGATACCAAATGATAGCAGAGCAGGAGGAGTCCAACCGCCTCCTCCTGCAATAGTACATTAGTCATGACATTTAGCACAATAAGACTGGAGATTATGGCAGGTGCGGCAATCATTCAGTCGACTGAATGCAACCCCACCATGGGTCCCTATCCAGCTCTGGTCATGAGGATTGGTTTTCTGATGACAGCTGTTACAGAAACGGTTATTGATGGGTTGAGCTGAGCCCTGGTGACAAAGGGTACAGTTAGCACCTGTAGCCCGACTGGCCTGGGCATGCTGGACTGGTAGCCAGTTACCTGGATGGGGATTGGTTTTCTGGTGACAGCTACTGCAAAAGTCCGGTTTGGCCCAGCTGGCACCCGGGTTAACCGGGTTTTGCGAAGAATGGCAGAGAGCACACGTCTGGGTCGTTTTCAACCCCTGGCCATGAGTTTGCTGCCAGTTCTGAGGATGAGGCATGGTCAAACCATGACAGCTCTGACAGGAAACAGCTTTTTTGGTTCCGGCTGTGACGGTGGCCTCATGGCATTTGAGACAATCGGCAGCATTGCCGGTCTGTTTAACCTGAGTAGTATGCTGGGCCAGCCAGCCCTGAGGGTGGGGCATTGTTACCCGGTGACACTGAGCGCAGAGTTGATTTTCTACACCTTTCTGGTGACAGTCCAGACAGGCCTTCTGATTGGCCAGGTAGGCTCTGCCGTGTTCAACTGCCCAGGTCTGCTGAGTGTGAGTCTCCGGTTTCAGTTGTTTCCTATCCTGGTGGCACTGACTGCAGTTATCCACCGGCGCTTTGCCCTGACCTTTGGACTTATGACACTCCAGACAATCTTTCATTTTCAGCGGCTTGGGCTGTCCATGTACCAGTTTGGCATGACAGGTGGCGCAATCAAGCTTTGCCTTTTGCATATGGGTCTGATGGTCGAAACTGATACCAGGCAGTTTTTTCAACTGCTGTGGCCATTTATCGTGACAGACCTGGCAGCGGGCTGAAGGTACATCTTCCCGGGGATTGGCGTCTAATTGCATCACTGTTACCGTCAGTTCCCTGAGACCATTGATCTTGGCCTTAGCTAGCCCAATTGCGCCCGGGTCGGTATGACAGTCATAACAATGCACCTGCTGGTGCGTGGATAGCTTCCATGAATCATAGTATTTATCCATGATATGACAATTGTTGCAGAAATCAGTCTGCCCGGTATAATAAACCGCACCGCCTGTAAAGATCACTATACCTACCAGCGAAAAGAGAACAATCAATAGCAACCGCTTATTTTGCATTTAGCATCCCCTCCCTTGAGCCCGGGGCGCTATTGAGCGCCCCGTTTAGCCCAGGAGTGACACTGGGCACAGCTGAGTTTGTCGGTGTATTTCTGTACATTCTGATGCTTGGTGGCCCAGGACTGGGGTTTTACCTTTTTCGCATGACAGGAGGCACAGAAGTTGGTGTTGCCATGGCATTTCAGACAGCTATTCGCCCCCTGTTTGACCACAGTGCTGCCGTGTTTGGCCAGGAAACTGGCACTATGGGGACCTTTGCCTTGAGCTTTGCTGGTACTGGTAGTGCTCTTGCTGGTTGTAGCGGTTTTGGCCGGGCTGGGAGTGTGACAGGCCAGACAGTTACCACCCCGGCTGGGCCGCGCATCTGCCACATTGTCCTGCTGATAAATAGTTACGAAAGCCGCCAGGAGCAGTCCAAAGAGTACGATGGAAATCCACTTTTTCATGTCACAACCCCCCTTCTTAAACCTTGACCAGTTTGACTCTGGTGTCGTAGAATACCGCAGAGCCTCCGGCGAGGTCGCTGATACAGGTATTGTTAATTACCGGGTCCAACCTCATGGCGGCATTGCCATGGACACCCTGACGGCGGCGGCTGTCGCCCTTGATTACTTTACCATCAACGGTGACATCCTGTGAGCCGTAGGACCAGTGGCCCCAGCCCAGACTGAAGGCGATAACTCCATCGCGGATGCCTTCCGTTACTTTGACTTTACCGATCATCTCTTTCTTCTGGCCGTTTTTCAGGTCCCAGACCCCGCTGGTATTGGAAGCGGATACGATCTTGACCCGATCCCCCGTTTTCAGGCCATAGCGGTAGGCATCCCTGGGATTAACCCAGATATAGTTTTCGCTTTCTACCGCCAGGTTCCAGTAGTTGCTGGCTGTCCGGCTCTTGGTATGGAGAATATCCTTGTAGGTGATCAGGGTAAGGTTATATCCTTCACTGAGATCATTGATCGGCCGTCCCAGCGCATCGGCATATGGCCGGATATACTGGGGTAGCCCTGGGAAGGCTTTCCCTGTCATCGAGTTCTTGGTCTTGTATGTTTTTTCCTGATAAAGGTTGATCTGCTTGCCATATTTATTTTTTACTTTCTCGCCATCATAGGCCTTCTCGAAGTCCTGATACAAACCGCCCCGGTTCAGCAGATAAATAATGCGCTTGAACCAGCTTTCTCCCACCAGGGCCTGCCAGCGCTGCGGGTCAAAAACTTCTTTGGGCAGATGCTTGCGGGCAGCATAGAAGACAGCGATTTCTTCAGCACTGGCTTCAGGTACAGTTTCCTTGCCGGTAGCATCATCGCCGAAAGCTAAATTGGCTAGCATAGGAATATACATATCATCCTGGTGTTTTAGGTGGCGCCCCGGCCCAAAGGCATCGGTGCCAAAACCGGGCAGCTTCATCTCTTCAGCGATGGCCAGCAGTACCGTTTCCAGTGAAATGGGCATGGTCTGACCAAACACAGTCACTTTTTCCGTCAGGGGGGCAATTGCCGGCTGTCTTACAGGCTGTACTTTCTGGGCCACATTGGGATGGGAACCGTGGAATTCCCAGCGCTCCAGATAAGTCAGATCCGGGAAGATATAGTCGGCATACATAGAGCTTTCCCCGACAACAATATCGAAGGCCACATATAAAGGCAGCTTGTTAACATCCGACAGTACTTCGATGTTCTTATGCCCACCTGGCAGTGAGTAAACCGGTGAACCCATATACTGGAACAACACCTTCACCGGATAGGGGTAGGCGTCACCGATTGATGGAATGATTTCCTGATAGACATCCGAGGCCAGGGTATACCAGTGCCGCTTGGCCGGATAGCCATTGAATATGGTGGTATTTTCATATTTCACATTGTGCCTGATGCTGCTAATACCAAAGTTGGCGATTTTGCCAGGGTTCTTGGTCATGTCAAAGGGTTTGCCAGTCTTGGTCCCATCATAGTTATAGGTGGAAGCCTTAATCATGCCGCCCTTCCAGTCAAAGTTACCGATCAGCAGGTTGAGGGACATCCACACTCCAACATTATAGAAACCATTGGTGTGCTGGGAAACACCCCGGTGAACATCGGCAGCTGCTTTTTTACCGTGAGAGGTGAATTCCCGGGCCAGGGCGATCAGGTCTTCCGGCTCCAGTCCGCAAATATCGGCCCACTCATCAATGGTCTTGCTGAGAGCGTGATCCTTCAGAAGTCGGAAGGAGCTCTTGACGGTAATGCCATTGATTGTGGTCTCCACATCCAGCTCGCCCTCGACCGCCTCGGCAGTGCTGTTGGGATCAACGGCTACCGGCTGCCCATCCTTCCAGACTACCAGAGGATCCAGTTCATAGTCATAGGTGGTGCCGCTGATGGTCTCGCTCTTGCTGATCTTGGGCAGACCGATCTCGGAGCCCCGCAGGAATTCCGTCGGCTTGCCATCCACTATTTTCACCAGCCAGCTGGCATTGGACCAGGTCGGTTCCCCATCTGCCGTGGCTGCCGCTTTGTTGGCATTGGCCAGGTATCTGGCATCATACTTGTTGTTGCTGATAATCCAGTTGATCATAGCCAGGGCAACAGCTGCTTCGGTACCCGGTTTGTTGGGCAGCCATTTCCAGGCTTTGCTGGCAGCTTTATTGTAACGCGGGTCCACAACCGCAATTTTCAAACGCCCGCACTCCAGGCCTTCGGTGATTTTCGGTATCCGCTGGGCTGGACCGTAGTTGGCCTCAAAGGGTGATGCCCCAACAAACAGGATGAACTCCGAATTGGGGGTATCAGCCTGCCAGTAAAACTTGTCACCACCGGTCCAGTCCACTTTGCCTTTTTTACTGTCAAAGGCATACTGTTCGCTCATCGCCTTGCCGGTAAAGTAGAGGGAACCCTGACAGACGGTGGTATGGCCATGGGTGTTGATGGAGCCCAGACCGTCATTGGTGAAACGCTTGATAAATTCACTGCGGCCCCCTTTGAGCCGGCCCCAGGCGAAGACAAACTGGTTGTTTTTTGGACCCAGATCAGGGTGAGCAGGATCGATCAGTTTATCCAGATGGTCGGCCCATTTGCTCTGGAACTCCGCCAGGGTCATTTTCTTGTTCCAGAGGTTCTCCACATCGGCAGCCATCGCTTTCGCCACCTGCGGGTCGCGCAGGGCCCAAACATCCATCAAGCCTGGTACTACCCGGTTTTCTTCCCCAGGTACACTGGCGAACAATTTACCGCCATAGACGATTTCTTTAATTGCCTGGGAAAAAGGAATGGAAACCCACTTGTTGCTGCCCCGCTTGCCGGCACGCTTGAGCACCCGGCGAATACGATAGGGATCATAGACTGTTTGAATACCCGACTGACCCTTGGGACAGATAGCTCCATCGATTTTTGCTGCCTCTTTAATATCGGTAGCATATTTGATGCTGGGGTACATGGTCCAGGGGCTGTAGGGGTTACCATCGATTTTAACTGCCTGACCGTTGAGTAGCTTGACTTTAATACCACAGCCGGTATTGCATTGCAAGCAGACGGAGTAAATAATATTTTCCGGATTATCCAGCGGATATTTGTCCTGTGGTTTTCCCGTAGCTGCTACGGCCTCCGTCAACGGCTCCGCTTGTCCGGCCAGGACCGCTACCCCACCAAGCAGAGCAGAAGTTTTCAGGAAATCTCTTCTGTTTATATCCATGTTCGCTTCCCTCCTTTACAGCAAATAATAGACGCGGGGATTTGTTCCTTTATTCTCTAACAGGCGCATATATTTGCGCTGCTTCAGCAGTTTGCTAACAAGAGCATTGGGGTCAGCCAGATCGCCAAAGTAGGTGGCCCGGCCAACACAGGTGACAGTACAGGCCGGCAATAAGCCCTGGCTTACGCGATGGATGCAGAAGGTGCATTTTCTGGCTCTGCCTTTAGGGGCGGCAAAGGCGCTGTCCCTTTTCCACTGCTGGTTGTACTCGAAATTGGGCCGTTTTTCATAGCCCTGGACGGCAGGTGTGCCTTCGGTATAGAAACTGCCATCATCGAGAGCACGGGCAGAATAGGGGCAGGCAGTTACACAGCGGCCACAGCCGATGCATTTTTCATAGTTTACCGCCACCACTTTATCCGCCTGCTTAAAAGTCGCCCCCACAGGGCAGGCCGGCACACAGGGTGGTTTATCGCAATGCATACAAGGCCTAGGAATAAATTGTTTCTTAACATTGGGAAATACCCCGCTTTCCTGTTCAAGCACGGGCCGATAGATGACATGGGGCGGAAGCACGTTTTCCGCAATACAGGCGATGGTACAAGCGTGGCAGCCAGCGCATTTTTTTAAATCAATTACCATTGCCCACTGCCGCTGACTCAGGGGCCTGGCCAGCGCTCGCTTCACATCTTCCTGCATTATCAGCAGTTTGTCACCGCTTACGCTTGAGCTCATACTTTTTCCCTCCTCATTGAAAGTGTTTGAGAAAACGATTGCAAACTCGGCAAGCTTACCCTGATTCCATTATAAAAAATAATTGATAATAAAATAATCGGTATGATACCCTAAAAAAACTGAACAGACCTTAGGGATTTCCCCTATTTTGTATGTATAATTTCATCCTATTTTCAAATATTAATTAAGAGAGGAGGTAGATAGTGATGAGAGGAGCCCCCTGGGATACCCAACCTGCCCTCAAGGAGATGTGTGCTGAAACAGGAGTTAATTTGGACCGCCTGCTGGCCGGCATCAAACGCGGACGCAGTGATGAGGAAATCGCAAGTGAAATGGGTGTGCCCCCGACCACTATTACCCGCTTGCGACGTCACTTTGAAAAATACGGTATTGCATCAGTAGAAGGGCAAGACTAAAGCGGCAGCTCAAGCTGCCGCTTTCTATATGTGCCAGGGCGCATCTACCTGTAATTGTTGCAGGTTGGTCTTGAATTCTTTCGGAGAAGCACTGGGTACAATCAGCCGATGACCACAGCGCTGACAGACAAACTTCTTGCGTCCGGAAAATTGTTCACGCAAGATTAGAACATTCTCAGTATCTCTATGCACTGTTCCACAAAATTTACAGGTCAGTCCAAACTTGAAGGCCAGCATATACTCACCTCACTTGAGTCTTATCTCACTTTTATTATCTCCCGAGATAGCTCAAGTGAAAATCAGCAAAATCCCTAGTTTTAATGGGGATTATCCCTAAAAATCTTCCCCCTTTCCCACCACCACAGCTTCCTGGCCCTTTACCAGCAGTAGTGCAAGCAAAACTAATGCTACTAAGGCAGTCCCGTAAATGGCATAGAAATTCATAAAATCAACTGACTTGAGTAACTTTCCTCCTGCAGCTGTCCCAATGCCACCTCCTCCCATAAAACAAAATGCTACCAGTGACATGGCCGCCCCTCTAGCCTGTACGGCAAACTCCGTTGCCATCGTCAATAAGGTTGAATGTGCCAGCATAAAACCGAGGCCCAGCATAGTGATTCCGGCAATCAACAGGGGTAGCTGCCTGGCTCCAAGGATAAAAGCTAGATCAGCCAGAGCAGCTAAACTCAAACCGGTCAAAAGTATTTTCTTCCTGCCATATTTACCCGCCAACTTACCGCTTAAACGGCCGCCAATAACAGCTGCTATCCCAAAGAAGGTCATCAATAAGCCGATAGCCAGGTAGTTATAGTGATAATTATCTTCAATAAAGGCTCCCAGATAGGAGAATGATCCCAGTAAAAACATACCTTCCAGTAAAACTATAACATATACTGCCAGGCTCTTTCCAGTACTAAGCAGCTTCAGGTAGGGAGTTAGAAACTGGCTTTCCGGATTTTTGGATGAGGGAATTTTTTTACCTGTTGTCAGAAAAAGAAAAGTAACAAAAGCTGCCACCACTGTATATACCCAGAAAACCCCTCGCCAGTTTAGCCAGTAAGCTATTGTCCCACCTAAGGCCATACTAATTCCCTGGCCTAAAAAAGAAATGCCCATAAAGCTTCCAATTGCTGCCTGGCGCTCCGAGAGGGGAAAAAGATCTCCGATTAAGGCTAACGAAATTGGCATAACTGAGGCAGCAAAAATACCGGTCAGGGCACGGTAAAATGCTAAATCAGCCAGCCCTCTTCCCATTGCTGTTAATGCGGTGGCGAAAGTGAAGAAAAACATGGCAAAGGTCAGAATTTGTTTTTTCCCGTAGCGGTCTGCAAGGGGCCCGAAAATCAATTGAAACAATCCGAAAGGGATCATGTATGAGGTGATCAATAATCCAGCAGCAGTAGCGGATACTCCTATGTCTCTGGCGATAGCCGGCAGAATGGGAGAAACCACCCAGTTATCAGCCATGACTGTAAAACCGGCTAATCCTAGAATAATAATAATTTTTCTCAGATCCATCCTCAATCACTCCTCGTATCGTGATATTACAATATTATTATATTGCTATTTCATTAAAAAGTCTATAAAAAATACTCCTACCTGGTAGTAGTAGGAGTAACAGTCCAGTTCTTCAACTTCCATAGACCCTGGATATCAATTTTCAGTCCATTGATGGCACCGATTATTTTTTTGTCAAGATAAATTTTGACATCTTCAACCTGGAAAAGCTCATATTGCTCCAGCTGTTCCAAAGGCCGACGGGCATCGGCCATCAAAGCTGGCACTTTGCCCACACAGCAACCGGAGTATTCCCCTTGAAATATTGTCAGCACTTTCCCCCTCTGTCTCAGTTCATGCAGCGCCTCCTGACTCAGCAATATCTCCACCTTGATCCTCCTTACCGGTTCAAATCCTCTCTCTCACCGGTTTCCAGGTAGATAACTCCTTCACCGATGTTGGTGGCATGGTCGCCTATTCGCTCCAGGTAGCGGGCCACAAAGAGCAGATGAGTGGCCTGAGTGATGGTAGATGGATCTTTTTGCATTATCTCCACCAGCTCATCAAAGACCAGCCGGTAAAGGCGATCGATTTCATCATCCTTTTTGCAGGTTTCCTTGGCCAGCTCCACATCCCCACGTACATAGGCGTCCAGCACGCCCCGCACTTCCTCCTGGGCCAGTTTGGCCATCTTGGGGATGTCGATTAGAGGCTTGATCAAGGGCTGATTGGCCATACGCAGGGTCACCTTGGCAATATCGGTAGCGTGGTCAGCAATGCGCTCTAAGTCTACGATTATTTTGAGCCCGGCCCCGATTTTACGCAGGTCTCCGGCGATGGGCTGCTGGGTAGCAATCAATTTCATGCAGCGGTCATCGATTTCCTTTTCCAGCTGGTCAATAGCTTCATCTCCATCGATGACTTCCTGAGCCATTTTCACATCCTGGCGAGCCAGACTTTCCACCGCTTTGACGATTGCCGTCTCCACCATAGAACCCATTCTCAAAATATCTTTTTGCAGTTCTTCCAGGGCCTGATCAAAATTGTGACGAACGGAACCGCTCATTTTACTACACCCCTTCCAGAATGCTTGACCTTAACCGAAGCGACCGGTGATGTAATCCTCAGTCCTTTTATCCTTCGGTTTGGTGAAAATCTCATCAGTAGGCCCGAACTCAATCAAATCCCCGCTGAGGAAAAAGGCGGTAGTATCTGAAATCCGAGCAGCCTGTTGCATATTATGGGTAACAATAATAATAGTATATCGCTCTTTCAGCTCCTGAATCAACTCCTCGATGCGCATGGTGGAAATAGGGTCCAGGGCCGAAGTGGGTTCATCCATCAACAGCACTTCCGGTTCAATGGCCAGGGCCCGAGCGATGCAAAGGCGCTGCTGCTGCCCGCCAGAAAGGCCCAGGGCCGGTTTGTGCAAACGGTCCTTAACTTCTTCCCAGAGAGCTGCACCTTTCAGACTCTTTTCCACAATCTCATCCAGCTTGCGTTTATCCTTCAGGCCATGGATACGGGGGGCATAGGCCACATTATCATAGATGGACTTGGGAAAAGGGTTGGGCTGTTGAAAGACCATACCCACTCTTTTCCGCAATTGAACCACATCGGTTTCCGGAGCATAAATATTTTGCCCATCTAACAGGATTTCCCCCTCAATCCGTACATTCTCTATTATATCATTCATTCTGTTCAAAGTGCGCAAAAAAGTTGATTTGCCACAGCCAGATGGTCCTATTAAGGCTGTCACCCGGTTTTTTCCGATGTCTATGTTGATATCATGCAAGGCATGATAACTGCCATAATACAGATTAAGCTGGCGAACAGTAAACTTATTTTCCTGCACGGCTGTTACCCCCATTCTTAGCGCTGTCTGGCAAAATAACTGCGTAACAAGGTGGCGGTCAGATTCAGCCCCAGCACCAGCATCAACAGGACTACCGCTGTACCGTAGGGAATTTTATCCTCCACTCCCGGCACCTGGGTTGCTATCACATACAGGTGGTAGGGCAAGGCCATAACCTGGTCAAAAATACTGGTCGGCAGTTTGGGCAAGAAGAAAGCTGCTACTGTTAGCAGAATAGGAGCTGTTTCCCCGGCTGCCCGCGCAATCCCCAGGATGGAGCCGGTGATAATCCCCGGCATAGCCTGGGGCAAGACGATTCTGATAATGGTCTGCAGTTTGGTCGCCCCCAGAGCCAGACTGGCCTGCCGGTAGGACTGGGGCACAGTGCGCAGGGCCTCTTCAGCAGTAGTGATAATTACCGGCAAAGTCATCAGTGCCAGTGTCAAAGAACCTGCCAGAATGGATGCCCCAAACCCAAAATAGATAACAAACAGACCCAGTCCAAATAGCCCGAACACCACTGAAGGTATACCGGCCAGATTCATGATGGCCAGGCGAATCAGGCGGGTAAGCCAGTTATCCCTGGCGTATTCTGAGAGATAGATAGCGGTCATTACACCGGTAGGGAGAGCAAAAACTATCGTCCAGAACACGAGATGAAGTGTACCTACTATGGCAGGAAAAATTCCGCCTTTGGTCATACCCCGCCGGGGTTTATCAGTAAGAAAATCCCAGCTGATAGCGGGCAATCCTTTGCTGAGAATATCATATAAAAGCCAGGCCAGGACCGCAATAATCAGGATGGTGACCAGCCGCAAAACCGAAAAGGCAATTTTTTCTTGCAGTTTTGGACTCATCTACTCCACCTCCTTGACTTTGCGGGCCACATAGTCGGCAATTAAGTTAATCACCAGGGTAATGATCATCAGCACCAGACCGATCAAAAAAAGAGCATGGTAATGTTCACTGCCTCGAGGCACTTCCCCCATCTCGGCGGCTATGGTAGCAGTCATAGTCCGCACCGGCACCAGAAAACCTTTCGGAATCACCGCCGCATTACCAGTAGCCATCATCACCGCCATGGTCTCCCCGATCGCTCTTCCCATACCCAGCATGACAGCAGCGGTAATACCGGAAAATGCCGCCGGAACGATCACATGTTTGATGGTCTGCCAGCGGGTAGCCCCCAGGCTGAGAGATGCTTCCGCATATCGCCGCGGTACAGCATTGATTGCGTCTTCAGAAACAGAGACAATGGTGGGTAAAGCCATAATGGCCAGGATGATCGAACCAGTCAAGGCAGTAAGACCGGTATCCAGATGAAACAGGCTCTTGATTTTCGGAGCTAGTACCATCAGAGCAAAAAAGCCATAAACAACAGAAGGAATCCCTGCCAGTACCTCGATGGCAGGCTTCAGTATTCCCCGGATAGTAGGATGGGCGATTTGGCCCAGATAAATGGCTGTTGCCAATCCCAGCGGGACAGCAATAACCAGCGCCCCCAGAGTAACCAGGAAAGAACCTGCCAGCAGGGGCAGCAGGCTGAATTTAGGTGGAGTATCAGTAGGAGCCCAGATCTTGCTGGTAAAAAAGTCACTAAGGGGAACTTTGGTTAAAACCGGCAAGGATTCTTTGAAAAGGAAAAGAAAAATTAGTCCGATCACCAGAATCGAAAGGAGAGCTACGGCTTTCAATAAAAATTCAACCGCTCTTTCCATGTTTTACCTCCTCGTACAAACAGGCCAAGAGGAGCCGGGAATCCCGACTCCTCTAGCCGGAAGGTTAACTTTATTTTAAGGGAATGAATCCCATTTCTTCAACCGTTTTCTGGCCATCAGAGCTGAGAGCATAGTCAATAAAGGCTTTACCTACTCCTTTAGGTTCTCCAGCGGAGTAGAGATAGAGTTTGCGGGAAATGGGATATTCTCCGCTCTTTACGGTTTCCAGGTTAGGAGCCAGCCCGGCATCACTGGCATCTTTTGCAACTTTCACAGCTTTGACAGTCTCATTGACATAGCCAAGACCCATATAAGCGATTGCACCTTTATTGCCCTGAATTTCCTTCACTTCCGCAGAGGTAGAGGGCAGGAGCAGAGCATCAGGACGGAAGTTTTCATTATTCAGAACGTGTTCCTTAAAGAAAGCATAGGTACCGGAGTTGCTTTCCCGGGACAGGACCACAATCTTCAGGTCAGGCCCACCCACTTCCTTCCAGTTGTTGATTTTGCCAGTATAAATGTCCTTGATCTGGGCCAGGGTCAGTTTATCTACAGGGTTATCCTTGTTAACTACTACAGCGATGCCATCCAGAGCTACAACGGTTTCCTTTACATCAATCCCTTTGGCTTTGGCGTCACTCACTTCTTTTTCTTTTATTTCACGGGATGCCATGGCGATGTCGGTAGTACCATTGATGAGAGCAGCAATGCCGGTACCGGAACCGCCGCCGGTAACAGCCACACTGGCATCCGAGTTTTTATCCATGAAATCTTCTGCCCAGGCTTGTACCAGGTTAACCATAGTGTCAGAGCCCTTAATCTGCACAGAACCGGCGATAGCTCCCTGCTGGCCTTCAGGGGTTTTGGCCTCCTCCTTTTTGGCGCAGCCCGTTAGCAGCAGGCTGAACATCAGGGTACCGACCAGAATTTTAGTTCCCACAGCTTTCAGCATAATTTTCTCTTCCTCCTCATGTTTTTTCTTATCCCATCTTTATTGTAGCAAGCCATTGTTAACTGAAGAATGGCATGTATGTAAAGTTATTGTTAATACAGGTTAGCCAATCCCTGTAAAATTTCCCGCGCCACCGGTGCTGCCGTTTTTCCCCCTGATTCTCCGCCCTCGACCAGCACTGTTAATACCACCCGTGGCTGCCGGGTGGGATAAAAGGCGGTAAACCAGCAGTTGAGCTGGCCATTACTGCGCTGGGCTGTACCTGTTTTTCCCGCCACCCCAGGTGCCAGTTCCGCCAGCTGGCCGCTGCCCTGGCTGACTACTAATCTCATCATGCCCTGCAGCTGGCGAGCAGTTGCCTCCGAAAGCAGGCGCTGGGGCTGCGCCGGCGCAAAGCGACTTTCTACCCGACCAAAATCGTCCCGGATTTCCTGGACCAGGCGGGGTTGAATGTCTATCCCTCCGCGGGCAATCAGGGCAGTCAGACGGGCAACTTGCAAAGGTGTCAACTGCATCTGCCCCTGACCGATACTGAGATTGGTGAGGTTATCCTGCCAGACCCGGTTCCAGTCCGGCTGCTGATAGGCATGGGGATAACCGGTGACCACCGCTGTTAACAGCTGTAATTTACGCTGATAGCTATAAAGTTTATCCGCACCCAGGTTGCGTCCCAGCCAGACAAAATAGGGGTTACAGGAATAGGCTAGAGCCTCCTGTAAAGTATGCCCTCCTTTAGGATGGGGAACATTGACCTTTACCCCGGGCACTTTGCTGCATTCGATCCAGGTCTGAGGAGTGACCAGTCCCTCTTCCAGAGCAGCAGCGGCCACCAGCAGTTTAAACACCGACCCGGGCTCAGTTGGCCACATGGTACGGTCAACAAATTGTAGCGGTTCCGGTTGGGCAGGCAATTGAGCCGGGTGAAAGGTGGGCCGACTGGCCAGTGCCAGCAAATCCCCGTCCATTTTCATCACCACCACCGCTCCTCTGAGCTGGCGGTGGTCCAGCACTGTTTCCACCAGCCGCTGCACCCTGGCATCAAGAGTCAGAACCAGATGGCGACGGCGTTTGCTGGGCTGATAGCCGCCATTCTGCCCCTGCAGACCTTTGATCATCCTGCCCTGACCATCCTTGACTACTGCTGCCACCCCTTCCGGGCTCACATCCCGCAGTTCCCGGTCATATAAGGCCTCCAGCCCGGCCCGACCCAGCAACTCCCCGCGGCGGTAATCCCCGCGGGGCAGCTGGCTTAAGCGTTTTTGGTCCGGATAGCCCAGATAGCCCAGCACATTGGCAGCCAGGGGGTGGGGTCCATAGCGAAAAGTTACGGGCTTTAACATTACACCTGGCCAGCGGTAGGCATGTACTGATTGCCATGCCTCCTGACTGACGGGATAAGGCAAAATTACTGCCTCACCATTAAACCGGGCCAGAATCTCCTCCAGAGGTTGGCCCAGAAGATTGGCCAGCCGCATAGCAGTATGTACTTTGTTTTTAACCAGGGCTGGAAAAACAATAATCCGCCAGTCGGTATAGGAATCAGTAAGGGGTTTGAGATTGCGGTCATAAATCTGTCCCCTGGGTATATCCTCCAGCCCAACCGCCCAGGTCTGCTGTTTCCAGGCCTGCCGGGCCAGTTCAGGCCCTCTTACCACCGTCAGCCAGCCCAGGCGCAGCACTAGCGGAAGATAAAAAAAGAGGAAAAAGACCAGGCCGAGCTTAACCAGCCGGCGCCTGCGCTCCATGGCTGTCGCCTCCTGTCCTTTTTCCTCTCATTATTCCTCATTTTTCAGTAAGCTATCCAGTATTTCCACCGGAAAAGGGCAATGCCGTAAAAGCTCCAGAGCTTCTGCCCTTGTATCAGGGGTACAGTGAATAACCACCAGCCCCTGTTTGCCATCAGCGGTACTGACAATGCCTATACTGCCATGCCCTTCAAAAATCCGGTCCAGCAAAAGTATATCAGCCGGGTTAAGGCGGGCATAAATCTTGCATTCCGGATGGTGGTCAGCTGCCAGCTGCACCCAGGTCGCCATTTTTTATCCCTCCAGACTGTCACTGTTTGGCACGTCTTAATAAACTACCAGCCGGAATTCCTGCTACGCCCGGGAGCAAAACCAGCTGCCGGGGATGAGGAGCCCGGTCGATTGCTTCGCCGGCTTCGTTGAACATCTTTTCTACACGCAATTGCCGGTTGGGCCCAAAGGAAGTAAGCACTTCCAGTTCCTCCCCTGTGGCAAAAGGGCCGCGCTGTTCCAGCCACAGTCCCTGTGGGGTTTCCTCCCGTACTATGCCAACAAAATCGTATTCCCGAATATAGCCGGCAGAGAGATAATGCTGTCCGGCCTGTTGCGGGGGCCAGCCCAGGAAAAAACCGGTAGTATAAGGCCGATGGCTGACTTTGGCCAGTTCCTCCAGCCACTCCTCCCGGCACTGCCAGCCCTCAGGATCAGCCAGCCAGGCATCGATGGCCTGCCGGTAAACTTTTACCACCGTACCCACATAGTGAACACTTTTCATTCGACCTTCAATTTTGAGACTGTTCACTCCTGCTGCCATTAGCCGGGGCAAATATTCCAGCAAACAGAGGTCAGCAGAGTTAAAAATATAGGTCCCCCGTTCATCTTCCAGAATGGGATAGTATTCTCCCGGCCGGGTTTCCTCCACCAGGGCATAGCTCCAGCGGCAGGCCTGGGCGCAATCTCCCTGGTTGGCATCCCGCCCTGTCATATAGCTGGAAAGCAAACAGCGACCGGAATAGGAAATGCACATGGCTCCATGGACAAACACTTCCAGTTCTGTCTCAGGGCAGTAGCGTCTGATTTCGCCAATCTCCTGCTCAGTCAGTTCCCGGGCCAGTACCAGCCGCTCTGCCCCCTGGTCAGCCCAGAAACGAGCCGCTTCCTTATTGGTAATATTGGCCTGGGTGGAAATATGCAAAGGCAGGCGCGGGGCATAGCGCCGGGCCAGGCTGAATACCCCCGGGTCGGCGATAATCAGCCCATCCACTGCCAGTTCCTGCAATTCCTCCAGGTAGGCCGGCAAATCCTCCAGATCCCGGTTATGGGCAAAAATATTCACTGTTACATATACTTTCCGTCCCCGCTGACGGGCATAATTCAGCCCTTCTTCCAGCTGGAAGCGGGAAAAGTTGCCGGCCCGGGCCCTTAGCCCAAAGCGCTGTCCAGCCAGATAGACGGCATCAGCGCCAAAATCAATGGCAGTTTTCAGTTTTTCCAGATTGCCCGCCGGGGCAAGTAATTCTGGTTTCATTCCTATTTCTCCTCCAGAGGTGTATCCAGATTGGCCAGGTATTTGGCCTTGTTGCGCAAATGCTCAGCCCAGGTACGACTAAAAGCATGTTCCCCATTGCGGGAAACCACAAAATAGAGGTAATCCGCTGCTGCCGGGTTAACTGCCGCCTGCAAGGAAGCATGGCCAGGAGCAGCAATGGGTCCAGGCGGCAAACCTTTGATTTTGTAGGTGTTATAAGGAGAAGCCACTTCCAGATCTTTATAGTAGAGACGGGCCCTGGGTTTACCTAAAGCATACTGCACGGTAGCACAGGACTCCAGTTTCATCCCCTGGCGCAGGCGGTTGAGGAAGACCGCTGCCACTTTGGGCCGTTCCCGATCCACTTTAACTTCCCGTTCGATAATAGAGGCCAGAGTGATGGCCTGAGCGGGAGTCAGCCCCAGGGCCCGGGCTTTAGCCACAAACTCCGGGGTGATTTCCGCTGCCATGCGCTGGGCCATAATGCGGATAATATCCTCGGCCTTCGTATTTAAAGGAAAATCATAGGTGGCTGGGAATAGATAGCCTTCCAGGCGCTGTGGGCCCTGTAAGTTCCCCGGTTGCCAGTAGTCATAGGGCAACTCAGCCTGGCTGGCAGCCTGCAGAAACTCCTCCGCCTGCACCAGACCTTTCTTTTCCAGTAATTCGGCCATCTGCGCCAGGGTATAACCTTCCGGAATAGTCACTTTCACAGTCGCTACCTTACCTGAAGTCAGAGCTGACCAGATTTCCGGTACTGACAGATTTGCCGCCAGCAAGTAGGGTCCCGGTTTGACTTTGCGGTCCAGGCCCTGCCACTGCCCATACCAGCGAAAAGCCAGTGCTGATTTGATCAGCCCCTGCTGTTGCAAGCGTCGGGCCAGTTCCGTCACACTATCCGCCGGCTTGATTTCTACTACCTGACCCTGCCCGGAGGCTGCTGCCGGTGCCAGGGCCTGCTGCCACCAGCTGTTCAGGCCCAGCAAACCACCGCTCCCCAGCAAGCCGATAAACAGGAGCAGAATTAAGAGTTTCCGTCCTTTCTGAATTACAACTACAGGTGCTGTCATTTGCTTTCCCCGCTTTCTCTCCCTGTCTGCCTTCATTATACAGGTTTCGGCAGGCGGGGACAAGCTGTCGACAAAAAGAAACAGCCCTCCCCGGGCTGCCTTGCTATTTTTCCCGCTCCGGCGGTGCTGCCTCTTTGGCCAGGTCCAGCATGAGCTGAGCCTCATGCAGTCGTTTGGCCACTTCTTCCACTACCAGTTCCATGTGGACCCCTTCAGTGGCTACCACAGGGATAATGGGTTTGTGGCGATAGATGCGTTGCAGAAGTTTAATATTGGAGCTGCTGACACTGCGAGGAGTCTCGTCGATCTTGGTAACCACGATAATATCCGCCTCATCCAGCAGCACATTGGATGGCTCCATGATGATCTCCGCCTTGATACTGGCTGGTACTACCGTTACCAGGATATCGGCCAGCCGCCGGCTTTCCGCTGATTTATAGCCATCATTGATACCCACTGCTTCAATCAGGGCCACATTGGGTTCTGCCGCCACTTTCGGCAGGTCCCGCTGGGAAACGTGGCCTAACTCCAGCACCGACCGGACTTTATTGAGTTCATCCAGCGCCTTTCTGGCGTGTTGAATCAAGCGATTTTTCTCTCTGATCTGGTTGACGGTCTGCCGCACCACCCGTTCGATATCCTCAATCACATCCTGTCCCGGTGGCGGTACCGCAATGGTGAGATAGGTGGCATCAATACCTTTGAGCAGATAGGGTTTTTCATCCTGAATCCCCGACCCCACCGCCAGCGGCTGCCAGTTGCGCTGCTTCAATCCCCGGTACAGTTCCCCCAGTATGGTGGACTTCCCGGCATCATTGCGCCCGGCCACCACTATCTTTTTCATGTCCCCGACCTCCTTTGCCATCTTCCTTAAAAGATTATATGCCAGAGGTGGGACTGACTTGCCAAAAATTATAGTTCTGGAGCCGGTACCGCTGCTGGTGCAGCTGGTCCTGTACCGACGGCATAGACCCAGTTTTTCGGTTTATAATAACTTTTAGTCACTACTTCCCGTTTCAGCACCTTACCTTGCCGGTCCTTGATAATACGAACAGTATAATGCCGGTAACCCCGGTGGCCTTCTTCTTTAACCACCTTTTGCCCTTTCGGCAGGTTAGGGTCTTTCACGGTAATGACTTTCGGTTCAATTACCTGAGTAATCTGATCTATCAGTTCCACATTGACATTTTCCGCCGGATCGCCAAAAACCTTGAAAATCAGGCGATTGCCCGCTATCTGGGATTTGAGGTATAACCAGTGATTGCGGTTATTGCGAAACTTGAAATCCAGGCCACCATAGGTAACCGTAGCATCCCGGCCAACAGGTACATATTTGACAGGAATAGAGTGATTGGTGCGCTCGACGATTTCCAGTCCGGCCAGGAGAACGCTATTATAAAGAGTGGTTGAAACCTGACAGACACCACCACCAACCCCTGGAACCAGTTCATTATTTATAATTACTGGCGCGTCCCGGTAACCCGCTTCTTTGGAACGAGGTCCAACGATTTTGTTAAAGGAAAAGACCTGGCCCGGAGCCAGCAGGACACCATTGACAGCATTGGCTGCCACCATTACATTATAAGCTCTGTCCACATTTTTCGGATCAAAGGTGGTAGAAAACTGACTGATAATCGCCTTGATCCGCATATTATCCAGGGTTTCCCGGTTTACCGCCGGTTCTACCGGTACCCGTGCCAGCTGGATGGGTTTGGCCTGACGTTCCAGCAATGCCGGTTCCAGCTGACGCAGGGCTGCCTCCATGTCCAGCTTGCTGCCCTGTTTCCCCGGAATATATACCACCTGGTCAGCAGCATTGACGGTCAGTTCCCAGTCCACGGGCTTGACATATACCGCCTCTGCTACTGTTTCCAGCTGCTTGCGGGCCAGGGTTAAATCCACTTTTTCTTTGAGGGGTACTTCTGCCGGTTGCTCCTGCAAGCGCCGTCGAGCCTGCCATTCCTCCCAGGGCCAACCGCCGCGCCCCTGGGCCCAGGCCCAGTCCAGCATGGCCTGCAAGTCCCAGCCATAGCCCAGTTCCTTTTTACTGAACTGCCAGCTGCGGTCTTCCAGGCGTAAAGTCACCAGCCGTTCCTGTTCCTTGTTCTCTTCGGTAGCCAGCAACCGGGCTGCTTCCTGCCGGCTTTTCCCTCCCAGGTTAATGGTACCAAAATAAACTCCCTCCACAATGGTATCATTCCCCAGCACTTTCTGTACTGCCAGCCAGGTTCCGGCCAGGGTGCTCGTTAGTACCAGCAGGACAATGACTGCCAGCTTTTTCATCCCTTTTCTCCCCCATCTTTCTAAAAAATGAAACAAAGACGCTTTCATATAGAAAGCGTCCAGTGCTCAGCTTTAGTCTTCGAAATCTTCGGCCTCCAGGCTTGCTTCCCAGTATTCCGCTGCCCGGTCGAACTCCTCATCATCTTCGATGTCTACCAGGATATCTTCCCCATCTTCAGTGATTACTTTGAGGATAACAGCTTCTTCTTCATTGTCAACAGCCTGCAGTACAGCATAGCGGTTATCGTCCATTTCAAAGACATCGATAATTTCAAACTGATGCTCATTGCCTTCCTCGTCTTCCAGGATGATCACATCTTCTCTTTCATCTACCATTTTGATTCACCTCTTCTATCAGAATAATTGTATTTTACTCCAGCCGGCAGCTTTTGTCAATTGCGCTGCCTGTCCAGATATCCCTGCAGGATGACAACCGCTGCCAGCTTATCCACCACCTGCTTGCGCCGGGCCCGGCTCACATCGGCAGCCAGCAGGGTCCGTTCCGCCGCTAAAGTGGATAGGCGTTCATCCCAGGTTTCTACCGGTAGCCCCAGCACCTTTTCCAGATTTTCTTTAAACTCCATCACTAATTGTGCCCGCGGACCGTAGGTTCCATTCATATTCCGGGGCAAACCCACCACGATTTTTTCCACTTCCTGCTCCTGGCAGAGCCGGGCCAGTTCCGCCAGATCCTGCTGCAGGCTGGTCCGGCGCAGTACCTTCAACGGCTGGGCCGTCCAGCCCAGCGGGTCACTGAGGGCAATGCCGATAGTCTTGTCCCCTACATCCAATCCCATTATCCGCATATAGCCAGCTCCTCTTAAAAGATTTTCAAACAAAAATCAGGACAAACCGCTGAGCAATAACCGCAGAGCAGACATTTGTTCCGATCAACTTCCACCTTTTCGCCCTGCAGGTACAAAGCCTGTTGCTGACAGCGTTCAACACAGCGTCCACAACCCTGACACCAGTCCTCAATATGCAGGCGGCGGGGCTGGCTGCTGATCCGTGCTGCCGCCTCGTGAGGTGGTGTTTGGCCACTGAAAAAGGCCAGATTATATTCCACTTCTGCCTCACTTTGCATGCCGATGGCTACCGCCGCAATCCCGGGGGTAGACAGAACAAACTGCAGAGCTTCTTCCCGCCGGCTTAACAAATTGCCACCGGCCAGAGGTTTCATGCTGTAAATGCCTTTTCCCGCTGCCGCCGCCCGGGCAATAGCCTCTGCCATGGCCGCAGCATCCCCGTCACCGATGCCAATTCCAGCCAGATTATACAGAGGATGAATAACTGTCAGCTCAGGAAAAGCCAGAGCCGCTTCCACCCCGGCAATGCGGTGAGTGGACAGGCCTACCTCCCTAATCAGCCCTTTTTCCCGGGCCTGCAGCAGATATTCCACTGCCTCCCAGTGACCTCTGACGGTGTGGATGGATTCCTGTTCATGCAGGAGAAAGATATCGATCACATCCCGGTCCAGTTCCCGGCGGGCTTCCTCCAGAGCCGCCGCTGCCCCTTCCCTGGTATAGGCATAGGTTTTGCTGGCAATCACCACTGGCTTATCCCAGCCCCTCAACGCCTGGCGGATATAAGGATAGGTTCGGTATAGCTGGGCGGTATCGATAAAATTAACCCCCAGCTCCAGGGCGTAGCGCAACACCGCCGCACCCCGGTCCAGGGGAAGATTTGCCTGCAAGGGCCCAATGGTAAGAGCCCCGAAACAGAGGCGGGATACTTCAATTCCAGTTTGACCTAACTGCCGGTATTCCACGTCATCCTCCTGTTAGAGCTGATTTAAATAAGTCTTTACAAGTTCTTCCAGCAACTCATCCCGCTCTATCCTTTTGATCAGGGAACGGGCCTGGTTATGGTTGGTAATATAGGCCGGGTCACCGGATAGCAAATAGCCAACCAGTTGATTGATGGGGTTATAGCCCTTTTCTTTCAGAGCCGCATATACCTGTTTCAGGATCTCCCGGGCCTGGTTCTCCTCGCCATCCCGCTGGAACATCATGGTTTCATCATGGATATTATTCATTCTTTTCAGCCTCCCTTGCCGGTTGCCCAGGCTCTCTTACCATAATATTCGCCACAATTGTTTTTTTTCCTCTTTGTGTTGCACAAAATTCCAGCCAGCAGGCATGCAGTTCCTCATCAATGAGATTAAACCAGAGGATGGCTTCTATTTCCCTGTCTCTCACCTGGCGCAACAACTGCCGATAGGAGGAAATGGCCTTTTCTTCCCCCAGTACCGCTCCCCGCAAAACCGTTTCCCAGTTAGCCAGTATCCTGGTCCCGCTGATCAGGGCGGACAGCCCCATTCGGCTGAGCCAGTAACCCCACTGACTTTCCATAAACTCTGGCAACCCCTGGACTTTACCGCCGATGGTTAGCAAGAGACCATTGATATTGCGGACATGCTCTTCTTCAATGGCCGCCAGGCGCAGTAAACCCTGGCGCTGGTGCCTGGTCGGGGCAGCCCTGGCCATCATCTGGTAGAGAGCAACCTGGCCCTGTTCCAGAAAGAGAAATTCATTGAGCTGGTTAATCAGTTCCCTGGTTTTCACCAGTGATACACCACCCCGAAACCGCCCGGAGGCAAGGTCCAGTTGATATTGCCCTGAGGGCAGGCCAGTTCACAGGCTCCACACTCCACACACTGCTCCTGTTCAATCCTGATTCTGTCTCCCTGCCAGTGGAAAACCCCGCTGGGACAGATGAAGGTACAGGGATGTTCCGGACATTTTTTGCGACAAAGGGCAGGATTTTTCAGAGAAATATGTTCTACCGGGGACGGATGAATTTCGGTTTGCATTAAAATACCCCCCAGTTTTTGATCCCGGCATAGAGATCCTTTACCGTTTTGCCCAGTTTCTGATAATTGACAAACATCCTGACAATCCTTTCCTTTTTCTCCTTTTCGGTGATTAAACCCTCGGTAAAAAACTCATAGGCACTCTGATTGGCCAGTCGGCTGATGAGAAAATCGCTGTCGGAATAATGTTCATAATAGCTGAGGGCATCCTTCCCTGCCTTGATGTCCTTCATAAAGAAAGTGTCATTAAGTTTGCGGGCATAGGCTCCCAGCATTTTGGCAGTAAAATCCCCCCGGGCTTTGGCCTGGATAATGGTTTCCGCCGCATACTTGCCGGTAAGCATGGCCAGGTCCGAGCCCCTTCGCCCGGATATCATCACGGCTGCATCCCCCGCTACCAGCAAGCCATCCCGGTATAGTTTTGGTATCCCCTTATATCCGCCTTTGGGAATCAAGTGGGCCTGGTATTCTATGGGTTCAGCCCCTGCCAGCAGCTTTTTCATAATGGGATGCTGCTTGAAGCGGTCCAGCAGCCATCTGGGACTTAGGCCCTTTTTAATCAGGTCATCCAGAAAACCGCCCACTATAATGGCCACCGTGTCCTTCATCGTCCAAATGCCGGCTTTACCAATGGCCCCGCCGGTGGGCCAGCCCAGCAGGCCGATAGTAGCGCCCAGGCCGGCAGGCAGATTAAAGCGGTCCTCGATTTTTTCCGCCGGCAGGGCCAGCACTTCCCGCACATAAAGGGTAACGGCATGGGGAGGAATCTGGGAACGCAGACCCGCTTTTCTGGTCAGCATTGCCATGACTCCCTCAGCCAGTACTGTCACATCCGCCAGAATGCGCTCCCCACCGTCCACTTCCACCCCGATTACCTGCTTGCCTTTTAAGACCAGATCCCGGGCAGTGGTATTGCAATAAAGCCGGGCCCCCGCTCTGACCGCCTGGTCCGCCAGCCAGCGGTCAAACTGGCTGCGGTGTACACAGAACTTATTGTAGGGCGCACGGCCAAACTTCAGACCGGTAAAACCCACATTAATCGCCGAGTCTTCTTCCATCAACCAGAGTTCATCCTTTACCACCGGCCGCTCTAGCGGAGCTTCCTCCCAGAAAGCCGGTACCAGCAACTCGGTGGGCTGACGATAGATGGTCCCGCCAAAAATATTCTTAGCTCCGGGATACTGCCCCCTTTCCAGGAGACAGACAGAAATTCCGTTACGGGCCAGGGTCAAAGCTGTGGCAGCTCCGGCAGGTCCGGCCCCGACCACTACTGCATCATAATGCTCAGGCATATTTTACCTCCCCTGTTGGCAGACTATTGATGAGGTGATGAGTATGGATTTTACTACAACTTCCTGGTTTACCTTTCTGGTTAACCGCTTCAATTTATATTTTTTCCTCCTCTGCCTTTTCTGTGGCCTGGCCCTGCTGCTTCAAGGCCAGTGGTTGCTTCATCAGGGCCAGATCAGGGAAGCCAAACTCTCCGTATACGGGGGCTGGTTCTATCTGGGTCTGGGTCCCGGTCTGTATCTGGGCTTGCGACTGCTGAAAATGATTTTTTGATTATTCCCGTACCCCACTGCGCCGGATATGGGCTTCCACCCGAACTGTTATCGGCATCTCCGCAAACAGGCGCGGCCATTCTTTCTGCCGGGCCTGCCAGTATTGCGGCCAGCGCCGGTACACCTCATTACATAACTTCAGAGCATCGGTTTCATGCCTTTGCATTTTCTTTGCTGTTGCCAGGCAGGTTTGGCGGATATCTTCTGCCAGTACCTCTTCGATGCGGCGCAGCACCTGTACATCTTCCCCATGTTTACGAACATGGGTAATTTCCGCCAGGTCTCCTTCCGTACGAATGCGAAACTCCACTTCTGGCCCTGTTTCCGTCAGCCCCACCCGGCGGAAAACGGTGGCATCTGTGATGCGAAAGGAAACCTGATGCTCAGGATGGCCCGGTTCATTAATGGTAACCGTTCCTCCCTCCACCCGTCCCATCAGCCAGGCATAGCCAGCCACCTCCTGGCCATTGAGCCAGTCCACCAGCTTTCCCTCTTTCAATAAAGCAGCCCCTCGCAGGGAAAACTGTTTGCCGGTGGCTATCACCCGGGGAACTACCACACCTTGCTTTTCCAGTAAAGCATGCAACACCTGGCCCACATTTTGCCGGGGTGCCATGGTCAGGGTATAGCGGCGGTTATCCAGGCTCTCGGCAATGGCCAGAGCAGCCGGTTGCCGGGTCTCCATGCGAATTTCCAGCACTTTTCTGGCATCCCCTTTGGCGATGAGCATATCAGTCCCCAGCCTGACCTCGGGATTGCGGGCAAAAAAGTCCAGCAAAGGTCCCACTCCGCTGCGGGCCACCTTTTCTCCGAAAATGATCACTTTCAGATGTTCCAGTGAGGGTGGACGATTGCTGGTATCCACCAGCAGGCTAAAAACCTGTTGCAGACTCTGGCCTGTACCGCTGATATTCAGACCCGGACTGGGTTTGGTTCCTCCCTCGCCACCACCTCCGGCCATGGCTTCGGTAATAGCCCGCTGCATGGTGACCTGAAAAACCTCTTTGTGCTCAACCGTCGGGGGCCGATCAATGGCCAGGCCCAGCACAAATCCCCGTTCCTCGATCTCCCAGCGGTCCCAGCAACCGCTGAGAAAAAGCAATATCCCCAGCGTTCCCAGAATTGCCAGTTTTCTCATGCTCTTTTCCTCCTCTGCCACCAGGCCAGAGGCAGGAGCAGACCCAGGGGATAGAGAAAAACGAAAATCCCGCCTGCATAACTGAGCCAGTGCAGCAAATAGGCCCGTTGCTCGATATTCTCCGGCACCATGGCCAGAAAATAGAGAACCGGCAATTGCAGCCAGGCCACCGGCTGGAGCTGGCGCAGGCCCAGCAATCGATTCAGGGTCTGTAAAGCCAGAAAATAGGTAATGGCTATACTGTTAAAGGAACTGAGGATCCAGAAAATGATGAAGAATAAATCCAGGCGCTCCAGAAAGGCACTGGCCGGTAAAGTGGCCGCCATAGACAGGGATACAATGGGATAGAGCAGAAAATGTATCTCTTCCCGGCCAAAAACGGCCTGAGCTACAATTACCAGTACGGAAATTACCAGCCAGGGCAGCATAATGCCCCCCAGCAGCCATGCTCCCAGCTTCTCCTGGCTTGACCGTTTCACATTGGGAAAGAAGAAATAAAGGACCCCCACGCCGATAAAACTGGTTATCGCCAGGGGCAAACCGCGTACCACCGGCAGCCAGCCCTGTTCCAGCAGGGGCATCAATTCACCGAAGTCAGCATTGTACAAAGAACCCAGGATGATGGTAAGAAAAAAAACCAGTATCAGAGGTACAAACAGCTGGACAATCCGAGCGATACTCTCTGCCCCGCCAGTGATGAGGGGCAGACAGGTGAGCAACATAGCAATCACCACCACATCCAGAGGGGTACGGCTGAGCAAAAAGACCTTGATGACATCACTGAACATCCGGGTATTGATGGCAGTTATCATCAAAGCAAAAAGGGCAAAGAGCCAGCCCATAATCCAGCCCGGAATTTTTCCCAGAATTTCCTGGCCATACTGGATAATATCCTGGTCCGGAAAATAGCGGGCCAGGCGATAGGCCAGCCAGACCAGTAAGGGCAGGAATGCACCACTGCCCAGGACAGTCAGCCAGCCATCCGCTCCGCTCAACCGGGAAATGTCCCGGGGCAGGCTCAAAAACCTCACCCCGAGGATGGTAGCAATCATCAGCATGGCCAGCCCTTTGCCACAAATTTTTTCCTTCTGGCTCATGGTTTGTCCCCCATTCGCACCTCATCTCTGGCATTAAAAGTCGAAGGCCTGAGTTTCATGGCCTGCCAGGGCAAACGGAAAATTACATCCTTCCAATCCCGTAAATTAAACGGCACTGCCGGCTGAATATACACCACTCCAAAGCTCTTCAAGCGGACAAAATGGATATTGAGTAAAATAAAACCCAGAATAACTCCGTACATACCCAGCAAGGCCGCCGCAACCATGAGGGGAAAGCGCATCAGTCTGAGGCCAGCGGCCACATTGTAATGAGGGATAGCAAAGGAAGCGATGGCGGTAATCGCCACAATGATGATCATGATCGGACTGGCAATGCCCGCCTGTACCGCTGCATTGCCGATGACCAGACCGCCTACAATGGATATAGTCTGGCCAATGGCCCGGGGTAAGCGGGCCCCCGCTTCCCTTAACAGCTCAAAGGAAATCTCCATCAATGCCGCTTCCACAAAAGCTGGAAAGGGCACCCCGCCCCGGCTGGAAGCAATTGCCATGGCCAGTTTGGTAGGCAGCATCCCCGGATGATAGCTGGTTATGGCAATATAAGCCGCTGGCGTCAGGACAGAAAAGAAAGAAGCGATGAAACGCAGAAATCGAGCAAAAGAGGCTACCTGCCAGCGTTCATAATAATCTTCCGGGGACTGGTACAATACCGGCAGGGTAGCAGGTAACAGCAAAGCAAAAGGGCTATTGTCCACCAGAATGGCAATCCTGCCTTCCAGTAATCCTCCTACCACTTTATCCGGCCGTTCCGTGTGTTGTAACTGGGGAAAAGGCGACCAGAGGTTATCTTCAATGAGCTGTTCCACATAACCTGCTTCAATCAGGGCATCCAGATTGATTTTGTCCAGTCGGCGGTTAACCTCCTCTACCAGCTCCGGAGGAGCCAGATCCTTGATATACATCACTGCTACATCAGTCTGACTGCGTACCCCTAGCTGGCGTAAATCCACCACCAGGCGGTCATCCCGTATCCGCCGCCTCACCAGGGCGATATTAACCATCAGGGTTTCCACAAATCCGTCCCGGGGACCCCGAATCAAGGCCTCAGTAGCTGGTTCAGTGATGCTGCGGGCTGACCAGCCCCGGGTGGAAACAATCAGACAGTGGGAACAATTCTGCAGCAGAACCAGGGTATCCCCGGCCAGCAATGCTGTGACGGCCTTGTTCACATCTTCCTCCCGTTTAACTCCGCCAGCACTGAGTAAATGGTCCATGACTTTTTCCAGCCCAAAGGTGCCGCGAAATTCCCGGCCTGCGGGGTAGTCAGTGGACAGAATTACCAGTGGTTTCAGCACCTGTTCCTGCAAAGTGGTTTTGTCCGTCAGGCCATCCACATAAAGCAGGGCTCCCCTGGCCCCACTGGCCCCAATGGTAAAGTTACGCCAGATTATATCCTTCCCTTCCCCCAGCCGTTCTTTTAGAAGTTGCAAGTTTTTCTCCAGATCGGCACCAAACTTTGCAGCTACCATGTATCCCTCCCCCTTTCCTCTGTTTATGTATTTTGCTACTTTGCGCCAGATAGTATGCAGGCAAAGGAAAAGGGACAGTCCCTCAACTGTCCCCACCTGCTCAGATAACTTCTATTGTCCAACTGGCAGAAAAAAGCTCCTGAACCGGCTTGTAGGCCAGTCAGGAGCCTTTTCCCTATCAGTGAGCTGTCCGCCTAACCGTTGAGCTATCGAGAAAAGCCAGCCACTCCTGAAAAACTTCCTGCCGCCGCCGGTCTTTTTCCCGGCCAATGCATTCCATCAGGAAGTCCAGTTCCCTGTTGTCCATTTCTTCTAACTGTTTGCGGATGGCTGCTACCCGCTCGCTTTCGTAAACGATTTTCATCTATGCACCTCTCCTCGACCTGACTTGTTACCGCAATATTATTCGTCGAGAAGAGGCAAAATCCTTCAGGTAATTTAAACCAGCTGCTGGCTCAGCTGTTGTTCCACCAGACTGTATACCAGCTGTAAGGCAGCATCGGTTCTGGCGGGATCCTTGCCCCCGGCCTGGGCCATATCCGGCCGTCCCCCGCCCCCGCCACCGGCGGCTCTGGCCACTTCCCGGATGATATTGCCGGCATGCAGGCCCCGGCCCAGCAGGTCTCTGGTTACCATGGCGACAAAATTGACCCGTTCCTGGTTGGTTGCTGCCAGTACGACCACACCGCTGCCCAGCTTATCCTTGAGTAAATCTCCCAGATTGCGCAGGGACTCGGCATCAGGTACTGCCACCCGGGCTGCCAGTACCTTGACATCCCGGACCTTGCTGACCTGATTCAGCAAGTCAGCCACTTCCCGTACGGCCAGCTGCTGTTTCAGCTGCTCGACCTCCTTCTCCAGTTCCTTGATCTGAGCCTGAACCTGTTCGGCCCGGCGTACCAGTTCAGCAGGCTGGGTTTTCAGCACTGCTGCTAACTGTTCCAGCTCTTCTTCCTGCTGACGGACCAGAGCCAGTACCCCGGTACCGGTTACCGCCTCAATCCGGCGCAAACCGGCACCAATCCCGCTTTCGGAGACGATTTTAAAGAGCCCGATCTGGGCGGTATTGGTCAGGTGAGTGCCCCCGCACAATTCCAGGGAGTAGTCCCCCATTGCTACCATGCGAACCACATCGCCGTATTTTTCCCCGAAGAGCGCAGTAGCCCCCCGCTCTCTGGCCTCAGCCAGGGAACATTCTTCTGTATTTATGGGCAGAGCCGCCAGGATCTGAGCATTTACCTCATCTTCAATGCGCCGCAGTTCCCCGGCAGTCACAGCCTGCAGATGGTTGAAGTCAAAGCGCAAACGGTCAGGAGCTACCAGAGACCCGGCCTGATTGACATGGTCTCCCAGCACCTGCTTCAGAGCCTTATGCAACAGGTGGGTAGCACTGTGGTTGCGGGCAGTAGCCAGCCGGCTCTCCCGGTCCACCCTGGCCTCTACCAGCATACCTTCCCGAATAACCCCCTCTTCCACTTCCCCGATGTGGACAATCAGGCCATTGACAGACTTCCTGGTGTCAGTGACGCGCACCTTCAGGTCAGGAGCTGTGATCCAGCCCCTGTCCCCTACCTGACCGCCGCTTTCAGCATAAAAGGGGGTTTCATTGAGCACGATCTGCACTTCCTGACCGGATGCAACGGTCTCTACCTGCTGTTCCTCGACGATGAGAGCCACCACATTGGCGGTAGCCTCTAAATGCTGATAACCCAGAAAAGGAGTAGCCCCCATTTTATTGCCCAGTTCAGCCCAGAGTTCCTGCACTCTGGTCAAATAAGCCCCCTCTCCCCGGGCAGCGCGGGCCCGTTCCCGCTGTTCTGCCATGGCCCGGGCAAAGCTTTCCTTATCCACCGTCAGTCCATGTTCGGCAGCAGCATCCTCGGTCAAATCCAGGGGGAACCCGTAAGTATCGTAGAGCAGGAAAGCCTGTTGACCGGAAATCTCCTGGCCCCCGGCGGCCTTGATTTCGGCAATCATTTGCTCCACCAGGGCCATGCCTTCATTCAGTGTGACATGGAAACGTTCTTCTTCCAGTTTGATCACCCGGGCGATATAATCGGCCTTTTCCCGCACTTCCGGATAGGCATCCCCCATCTCCCGGGCCACTACTGCCACCAGTTCATACAGGAAAGGACGGTTAATCCCCAGGATCTTGCCGAAACGTACCGCCCGGCGCAAAATGCGGCGCAGCACATAGCCCCGCCCTTCATTGGAAGGCAATACCCCATCCCCCACCAGGAAGGTACAGGAACGGGCATGGTCAGCGATAACCCGGAAGGGGAAACCCCGTTCATCCCGCTGGTAGGGTTGTCCACATATTTCTTCTACTGCCTTGATATAGGGCAGCAACAGGTCGGTTTCGTAGTTGGAGCTGACATTCTGAATAACAGAGGTGATCCGTTCCAGGCCCATCCCGGTGTCAATAGAAGGCCTGGGCAGAGGAGTCATAGTGCCATCAGCATCCCGGTTGTATTGCATAAAGACCAGGTTCCAGATTTCCAGCCAGCGGTCACAATCACATTTTCCGATAAAGCATTCCGGGGCATCACAGCGAAACTCTTCCCCGCGGTCAATCAGGATTTCTGAACAGGGACCGCAGGGCCCGGTGTCCCCCATGGCCCAGAAATTGTCCTTTTCCCCCAGTCGGATGATTTTTTCCGGCGGCAAACCGGCGATTTCCTGCCAGAGCTGGAAGGCTTCCTCATCATCCAGATAGATGGTAGCATAGAGGCGCTCTTTGGGTAAACCCAGCTCCTCGGTGAGAAACTCCCAGGCAAAGCGGATGGCATCCCGCTTGAAGTAGTCCCCGAAGGAGAAGTTGCCCAGCATCTCAAAGAAGGTATGATGGCGGGCTGTGCGCCCTACCGTATCCAGGTCATTGTGCTTGCCCCCGGCCCGCACGCACTTCTGAGCGGTAGTAGCCCGCCGATAGGGTCGCTGCTCCAGCCCTAAGAAGACATCTTTAAACTGGTTCATCCCGGCATTGGTAAAAAGCAAGGTGGGGTCATTGTGCGGCACCAGCGACGAGCTGGCAATGCGGGCATGGCCCTGCCGCTCAAAATAGGACAGAAATTTTTCCCGAATCTGGTTTCCTGTCAGCATCTGTGTCTCTCCCTTCTAAAACTGCGCACTTAAAAGAAAAAACTCTCACCCCCACAGGGACGAGAGTTTCTCTCGCGGTACCACCCTGGTTACCGGCCTGAAACCGGTCACCTCATGGAAAGCGCTGCTTTCCTGGCTGTAACGGGCCCCCCGGGCCCGGTCCTCCCGGGCCGGCTCCGGACTGGCTGTCACCCGCTCACGCCAGAAACCTTGCAGCCTGTGGGTTTCCTCTCTGGTGACGGAGTAATGGGCAACTCGGTCCTTCTTCGCCTTTGCTCTCAGTCATGATGGAATATTGTAGCATAAGATGGGAGAATTGTCAAACTGGTACTCAATATTCGAGCCCTTCATTAGCTAACTCTCTTAGAGCTAGTTCATATTCTTTTATAAAACTAGTTACCAGACTAACATAGTTGTTATCTATATCATTCTGCATTTGTGCATTATCTTCTTCGTGGCTGTTTTCAGTGTTGCGAATTAGCATATTACCACCTCCCAACTACTATGTTAGTACAGTTCTTACAAATGTAAAGAAAAAACCTTCCACCCTTTAGTGATGGAAGGTTTGCAGTAATTCTCTCACTTCAGCTGTGGTATTGAGTTGCAGGGCCCGCTCCGCCAGTTCAGCACATGCCCTGGCATCCAGTCCGGCAATAATCCGCTTAATCTCTTTGATACTGCCAGCTGACATACTCCACTCATCCAGCCCCAGCCCGACCAGCAACGGTGCCGCCAGGGGGTCTCCCGCCATACTGCCGCACATTCCTACCCACTTGCCTTCCCGATGGGCAGCATCAATTACCAGTTTAATCAAGCCCAGCACAGCCGGATGGAAATAGTCATAGAGATAGGCGACTTTTTCATTCATCCGGTCAACGGCAATGGTGTATTGCACCAGATCATTGGTCCCGATGCTGAAGAAATCCACTTCTTTTGCAAACCTGGCAGCCAGCACAGCGGCAGAAGGTACTTCCACCATAATGCCCAGCTCCAGGCCAGCTTTGAATTCTTTCCCTTCCTGTTTCAAATCAGCTTCGGCTTCCTGATAAATCCGTCTGGCCTCCCGCCATTCCTCCAGACTGGAGATCATGGGGAACATAATCTTGATATTGCCATAAACACTGGCCCTTAAAATGGCCCGCAACTGCGTTTTAAGGAGCTGGGGCTGATTCAAGCCAATGCGGATTGCCCGGTAACCAAGGAAGGGGTTCATTTCTTTTTCCAGCTCCAGGTAGGGTAATTCCTTGTCCCCGCCAATATCCAGAGTCCGGATAATTACCGGGCGTTCGCCCATGATTTCAGCTACCCGGCGATAAGCCTGGAACTGCTCTTCTTCATCAGGCATTTGTTCCCGGTGCATAAAGAGAAATTCAGTACGGTAAAGGCCAATTCCTTCTGCTCCCTGTTCCAGAGCCAGTTCTGCCTCTTCCGGAGTGCCGATATTGGCCACAATCTCAAAGCATTTGCCATCTACTGTACAGGCAGGCCTGTGGGCAAAAGCCTGCAGTTCCTGCAAACGTAACTGCTCTGCTGCTGCCTTCTCCTGATATTCTGTCAGTGTAGCCTGTTCAGGATTGATTATACACAAACCTGCCTGTCCATCAATCAAAAGGTTATCGCTGTGATTGATGCTTTCAATTTCGGCTCCAACTCCCAGAATAGCCGGTATCCCCAGGGAACGGGCCAGAATGGCGGTATGGGAAGTCTTGCCCCCCACTCTGGTGACAATCCCCTTGACCAGGTTCCGGTTTAGCTGAACAGTATCAGAAGGAGTCAGGTCGTCAGCGACTATAATCACTTCCCGGTCAAGCTCAGCTAAGCTCAGCTGCTGCCCTCCCTGCAAGAGAGTTAACAGCCTCCGCCCCACATCCCGGATATCCGCCGCCCTTTCCCGCAGGTATTCGTTGGGCATCTGTTCGAAGATGCGGGCAAACTCTTCAGTTACTTCCTGAACAGCTCTTTCGGCCGGATAAGAACGGGTCTCCACCCGTTTTATCATTTCCGGATAAAAACCAGGGTCGAGTAAAAAGCTAATCTGGCCTTTAATAATGGTGGATTTTTCTTCCCCCAGTGTTTCCCGGGTATAGTCCACCAATTTGTGCAAATCAGCTTCACACTGCTCTTTCGCTGCCTGCAGTCGCGCCAATTCCCCGGCAATATCCTGCACCTCAGTCAGCTGAGGCTGTTGCTGACTGAGGTGCGGCCGGTAAAGAAACGCCGGACCCAGGCCGATACCGGCTGAAACCCCCAGCCCATAAATGCGTTTTTCTGCCATTATTCCTCACCAAACTTGCTTTCTATTAATTGAACCAGGGCTTCTACTGCCGCCTGTTCATCATCACCTTCAGCTTCTATGGTAATTTTATCCCCTTTGCTCAGGCCCAGAGCCATCACCCCGAGAATGCTCCTGGCATCAGCCTGATGACCACTGGCGGTTTTAACAGTAATCCGGGAGGTAAAGCGACCGGCTGTTTCAATCAACAACTGGGCCGGTCTGACATGGAGACCGGAGGCGTTTTGAAGTTCCACTTCGCGTGCATACATAGTTATTACCTCCAAACTACAGATTTTGTAGCAGGTTGACCAGTTCTTCAGCAGAAGCTACGGTGTGCAATTTTTGCCGGAAATCTTCATGCATCAGTTTGCGGGAAATGGCGATCAATATTTGCAAATGCTCATTTCCTACCTGTTGTTCCGGTACAGCTATCATAAACACAGAAGTTACGGGTTGTCCATCCATAGCCTGCCAGTCTACCGGCTGAGCCAGGCGGGCAAAAGCCAGTCCGGGAGCTTGAACTGCTGCCGATTTTCCATGGGGGATAGCCACTCCGAATCCAATCCCGGTAGTACCGGTTTCTTCCCGTCTTTTTACAGCATGCAGATACTGGTCAAGGTCTGAAACAAATCCGGCTGCAGCAAGAGCCGCTGCCATTTTTTCCATGCATTCTTCCTTGCTGTTAACTGTCAGGTCCAACAAAGTCGTGTTTTCATTCAGCATATTGCTCAGATTCATGGTTATTTCCTCCTCAAATGGTTGGGATAAGGAACAGGAAAACCTGCCCCTTATCCCATTATGCCCTGTTAACAACTTATTTTTGCTTTTTCAACAGGTTGACCAGTAAAGCGGTAACAACAGTACCTATGACAATGGCCAGCGCATACATCGGCAAATTGCCTACCGCATTGGGAATGGGGAGTACGAAAATACCGCCGTGGGGTGCCCGCAAGGTACAGCCAAAGGCCATGGAAAGAGCACCGGTTACAGCTGAACCAATCATGATAGAAGGAATTACCTTGAGGGGATCAGCGGCAGCAAAGGGAATGGCTCCCTCGGTGATGAATGAAATCCCCAGGACTGCGGCTGCTTTACCAGCTTCTCTTTCTTCCTCGGTGTATTTGTGAGGAGCCAGCAATGTAGCCAGCCAGAGACCCAGGGGCGGAGTCATCCCGGCCGCCATGACTGCTGCCATGGGCCCATAAACATCACTGCCCAGCAAACCGACAGCAAAAGTATAAGCGGCTTTGTTGACCGGACCACCCATATCAAAAGCCATCATCGCGCCCAGAATCAGGCCCAGCAGCACGGCATTGCCGGCACTCAAGCTCTTCAACCAGGCAGTCATCGCATCCATGATAGTTTTAATCGGAGTACCAATTACATAAATCATCAGCAGGCCTACAATCAAGGTAGCAAAAAGAGGTATGATGAGTACAGGTTTAAGGCCTTCCAGATTTTTGGGCAACTTAATGTTATCCTTTAGCCATTTCGCTACATAACCGGCCAGGAAACCGGCAGCGATACCCCCCAGGAAACCGGCACCGATCTTAGAAGCCAGCATACCGCCTACCAGACCAGGAGCCAGACCGGGCTTTTCAGCAATGGAAAAAGCGATAAAGCCGGACAGTACAGGCACCATCAGAGCAAAGGCAGAACCGCCGCCGATATCCATCAGGGCTGCCGCCAGAGTCCCTTTTTGTTCGAAAGCCTTGATGCCAAAAACGAAGGAGAGGGCAATCAACAAACCACCGGCTACGACAAGAGGAATCATATAGGAAACCCCATTCATCAGGTGCTTATAGGCGCCAGTCCGCTGTTTGCTTCTTTCTTCCTTGATTTGCTCTACCTGAGCTACATAAGCGCTGGCAGCCGCCTTTTTGTTAAGGGCCTCGTCCAGCAGTCTTCCCGGGTTCTTGATAGCTTCACCAACTGAGGCTTTGACAACCGGCTTGCCGGCAAAACGGCCTTCATCGACATCGGTATCAGCAGCAACAATAATGGCATGAGCGTCGGCAATTTCCTGAGGAGTAAGCGCATTTTCCACTCCCACTGCTCCTCTGGTCTCTACTTTCAGGTCGATGTTTTTTTCCTTAGCTGCTTTAATCAATGCTTCTGCTGCCATGTAGGTGTGGGCAATCCCGGTCGGACAAGCAGTAACGGCTAAAATCTTTTTCATAAAATTTCCTCCCCCTCTTGCTATATAGCTCATCTCCAATTGATAACCTTGACTCGGGCCAGATTGGCCTCCACTTCTTCCCGGGTACAGACCTGGGTTCCCGCTTTGGAAGCTGCAATGGTGCCTGCTGCTGTGGCCCAGGCTGCAGTTTCAGCCAGAGGCTTTTGTTGCAACAAAGCATAGACCAGAGCTGCCACCATGGTATCCCCGGCTCCCACTGTACTCTGCGGCACTATGGGAAAGGGCTCGGTTACGATCACTTCCTCCCGGTTTAACACTACCGCCCCCTTACTGCCCCTGGAGATTACCGCCAGCTCCACTCCTTGTTCCAGTAGTTGACTGCCTGCAGCGATGATAGCTTCCGTATCTTGCAATGAACGGCCCAGCAGATTTTCCAGTTCTGCCAGGTTGGGCTTGACCGCAAAGGGCTGAGCGGCAAGACCAGCGCGCAGGGCCTCTCCATCGGCATCCAGGACTACTTTCACCCCCTTTGCTTTTGCTCTGCTGATCAGTTCCCGATAAGTATCAGCAGCAGCTCCCTGGGGTAAACTACCGCCCAGAATCAGGTAAGCCGTCTGTTCCAGAACTGAATCAAGCAGCTGGTAAAACGTTTGCATACGAGCAGAATCCACTACAAATCCAGGTTCATTGATTTCCGTAGTTTGTCTGGTGGCAAGATCAACCACTTTCAGGTTGGTGCGGGTTTCCCCCGGTACGCTGACAAAAGCAGTCGTTATCCCCTCATCCTCCAGAGCCTTTAACAGCAGTTTACCCTGCATTCCAGCAATGAACCCGGTAGCCAGTACGCTTACCCCGAAATTTTTCAGTACCCTGGCCACATTTACCCCTTTGCCCCCGGGGTCCAGCCGTACCTCCTGAACCCGGTTTAAGCTTCCTGCGGTAAAGCCTTCGACAGTTACCGTCTTATCCAGAGCCGGGTTTAAAGTTACCGTGACTACTGCAGCTGAATTCATTTTGTTTCCTCCTATGGCTGTGCAAGATGAACCTGAACTCCTTTTTTCTTCAAAGCCATCACCACCTCAACGGGAGCAGCAGCATCCATGATGCAGTGATCAATATCGGCCAGACCGGCAAATCTGGCAAAAGAAATGCGACCGATTTTACTGTGGTCAGCCAGCAGAATTACCTGGGTAGCCGCTGCAATCATTTTGCTTTTTACTGCCGCTTCCAGCAGATTGGGAGTGGTTAAACCTTTTTCTAAATCCAGCCCATTGGTAGCGATAAAAACCTTGTCCACCCGTACCTGCTCCAGGGCCCGTTCGGTTATGGGCCCGACCAGGGCCAGCGTCTCCCGGCGCAGACTGCCTCCGGTCACCAGTACCTCGATACCGGGATTACCCTGTAATTCCTGGGCAAAGAGCAGGGAATTGGTGACCACTGTCAGGTGATTGAAGGTTTTAAGCTGCTGTACCAGATGAAAGGTGGTTGTGCCGGAATCCAGTAAAATGGTATCGCCATTTTCAATCAGCTTAACTGCTTCACGGGCAATGGCTTCTTTTTCACTTTTAAACCTGTCTTCTTTTTCCCAGTAAGTGGGTTCAAAATTAACTGCCTGCAACGAAATGGCTCCACCATGGGTCCGGTTTAACAGTTTGGCTTCTTCCAGTTCTTTCAAATCCCGGCGGATAGTGGACTCCGAAACCTGCAAAAAGTTACTGAGCTCCTGTACTGATGCACGACCATGCTTGTTGACATAGTCCAGAATCAGTTGTTTGCGTTCCTCCCCAAACACCTGCCAGCCCCCCAGTGATTGCCTGATTTTGCTCATTTGTTGATTGTTTTTGATTGTTTCTGCTTATTTTTGATTGTAATTGATTGTTCTGGTCTTGTCAAGAGCAGAAAAAAACTTCGGCCCGTTTTAGCCGAAGTTAATATTTCCCTCCAGTTCCTGAAGATATGCCTGAATCGCCGAACTACAACAGCGTCCCGCCGGGTTTTCGTATTCACAGCGCCTGCCACCCATGGCACCGGTGGCCTTGACTATTTCGGCAAAAGTTCTGGCCCCCTTTTCCCAGGCTTCCCGGATCTGCCCTCTGGTTACCCCCTTGCAATAACAGAGGGGAACATCCAGCCCCGGGTCCTTCCACCAGACCTTGACTGTCAGGGCATCCCGGCCAAAAATCTGACCCAGCTCCCGGTGAAAATAAACCACCTGGCATTCCGGATTCTGACAGAGATGATAGTCTTCCTCCACAATCTGTTCGATTAGTCCGGTTTTGAGCAGATTGCGTAAAGTACGGGGGCTTACGGGCTGCCCCTCATTTCCACAGATAGGGCAGCGGGGAATTTGATTCTTTTCTCCGCAACCTTCCTGGCTACAACAGGCTTGTCCACATCCGGCCATGGCCTGACCTGGTTCAAAAAACTTGACTATTTTTATTTTCAGTCAAGTCGGCCCCCAGACCAGGATTTCGCCTCCTTTCCGAATACTTGATTTGCCCCCGCGGGGCAGGGCAACAGGGGACCTCGGCCCGGGAGTTCCACCCGGACGGGAGTACTGCACCGGTTTTTGCTGACCTCCCCGGTGGGAGTATAACTCCGCCTCCCGCGTCCTGTTAGGACGCCTACCGGTTTCTCCGACACCGGCTAAACGGGGTCACCGTACGGACAGGGCCAATAACTTCAGGT
>NZ_FUXM01000017.1 GCF_900167165.1 Carboxydocella sporoproducens DSM 16521
CGCGAAGTCCACCTCAAGATAAGATTTCCCACTGGGTAAACCAGGTAAGACCCCTGGAAGAAGACCAGGTAGATAGGCCGGGAGTGTAAGAGCCGCAAGGCTTTGAGCGGACCGGTACTAATAGGTCGAGGTCTTAACCTCAAAAGAACTCTGTGCGGTTTTGAGGGAGCAATCCCTTGAATTGAATAATGTTCCCCGATAGCTCAATGGTAGAGCGCCCGGCTGTTAACCGGTAGGTTGCAGGTTCGAGTCCTGCTCGGGGAGCCAGTCCGGTGGCAATGGCGGTGGGGCAACACCCGTACCCATACCGAACACGGCAGTTAAGCCCACCAGCGCCGATGGTACTTGGACCGCAGGGTCCTGGGAGAGTAGGTCGCTGCCGGACACAACAACAGGCCTTCTCATAAATAAGAAGGTCTGTTGTTTTTTTCCAAAGAAAATTATTCCTTAAGTATAATCAGGAGAAAAATAAAGGACAAGCTAGTTTTCTTACACTAGTTAAAAATATTTTTCCAAAGCATTTATTGACTTACCCCATATATAGAGTATAAAATAGGTTTAGCCAAGAAATATGCTCTATATCTAGAGCTATATTCTGACAATTTCGCAAGGACGGGGAAGCATATGAAATGCCCGTTTTGTCATGAAACTGCTACCAAAGTAGTGGAATCCCGTACCGCTGATGAAGGCAATAGTATTAGGCGGCGACGGGAATGTGAGAACTGCGGTAAACGATTCACCACTTATGAGAGGATAGAAGAGCGACCTTTACTGGTTATTAAAAACGATGGGCGCCGGGAAGTTTTTTCACCGGAAAAATTAATGCACGGTCTGGTAAAGGCCGTGGAAAAACGACCAGTGTCAATGGAAGTGTTACAGAAAATAGTTACTGAGGTAGAGAGTCAGGTGCGGACCCAATTTGACAAAGAAGTACCTAGCTCTTATTTAGGAGAGCTTGTGATGGAAAAGCTGAGAACAGTGGATGAGGTAGCATATGTCCGCTTTGCTTCAGTTTACCGCCGTTTCCGTGATGTAAATGAGTTTATGGAAGAAATTAAACGTTTTTTGGAGGGCGAGAGCGGATGATCCATTATATCAAAAAACGGGATGGCCGGGTGGTTCCCTTTAATCGGGAGAAGATTAAAAATGCCATTATGGCAGCTGCTCGGGCAGTTGGTGGGGACAATGAGCAATTGGCTGACAGGCTATCGATTGAAGTAGTAAAATACCTGGAGAGCCATCCCGAAGGGCCGGAAGGTACTGTTTCTGTGGAGTATGTTCAAGATGCAGTGGAAAAGGTTTTAATTGAAAATGGACATGCCCAGACTGCCAAAGCGTACATACTTTATCGGAATAAACGCACTAGAATCAGGGAATCGCAATCCGATTTAATGGATGCAGTAGCCGAAATCCTGGTGGAGACTAGCAAGGAAAATGCTAATGTTCAGAATAGCCCGATGGCGAAAATGCTGCAAATAGCCTCTACGGGCAGTAAGAAATACTATTTAACCCGTTTAATGCCGGAGAAGCATGCCCAGGCCCATATCAATGGTGATATTCACATTCATGACCTGGACTTTTTTGCCAAAACCTTGACCTGTGTTCAGATACCTTTAGGGCGTTTGTTGCTAAATGGGTTTAATAATGGACATGGGTTTATACGCAGTCCTAAGGGCATAAAATCGGCAGCTAATTTAACAGCAGTAATTATCCAGTCATCTCAAAACGACATGCATGGTGGACAGTCGGTAGCCTATTTTGATTATGATCTGGCTCCGTTTATACAAAGGGAACGGGAAAGACAGCGCAAAATATTTGCGGAAGTCGGGGTTGAGATCAGTGATGAGCAGTTGGAAAAACTGGTAGATAAAGAGTGCTATCAGGCTATGGAAGCACTGATTTTTAATTTGAATACCATGCATTCCCGAGCGGGAGCGCAGGTGCCGTTCTCCAGTTTGAACTTTGGAACAGATACTTCTCCAGAAGGACGAATGGTTACCAAAAACCTGCTACTGGCCTATGAGGCCGGGTTGGGACGTGGGGAGAACCCGATTTTCCCCAATTTAATATTTAAGCTGAAAAAGGGAGTAAACATGGACCCTGGAGATCCCAACTATGACTTATTCCGTTTGGCCCTGCGGGTGACCTCCAGGAGAATGTTCCCGACTTATGCATTCCAGGATAGCAGTTTTAACGCGCCATATTCCCGGCGCAAAGAAGGGGAGGTAGCCTATATGGGTTGCCGTACCCGGGTAATTGGTAATGTGAATGGGCCTGAGATAACGGAAGGACGTGGTAATGCTTCCTTTACTACCATTAACTTACCGCGACTGGCCTTGAGGGCCCAGGGTGATATCAAAAAGTTTTTTGAACTGCTAGAGGAAATGATGGATTTGGTCAAGGAACAGTTGTTGTTCCGTTTTGATATTCAGCGGCGGCTGAAAGTCAAGGATATGCCTTTTCTGATGGGACAGAATCTCTATCTCGATAGTGATAAACTAGGGCCCAATGACGAAATTTATGAAGCTATTAAGCATGCCACCCTTTCCATTGGGTTTATCGGCTTGGCGGAAACACTGGTAGCTCTGCTGGGTAAACACCATGGTGAGTCAGAAGAGGCCGATGCCCTGGGTGTGGAAATAGTCAAATTTATGCGGGAAAAATGTGACCAGTATACCCGGGAATACAAGTTGAACTTTAGCTTACTGGGAACACCTGCCGAAGGATTGGCAGGACGATTTACCAAACTGGACCAAAAGGAATTTGGTATTATCCCCGGGGTAACAGACCGCATGTACTACACAAATAGTATGCACATTCCGGTGTGGTATAATATTTCGATGTATGATAAAGCCAGGATTGAGGGGAAATATCACAAGTACCTGAATGCCGGACATATCCTTTATCTGGAGTTACCGGCTGCTCCGCAACATAATATCGATGCCCTGGAAGCGATTATTAAGCACATGGCAGCCTGTGATGTAGGCTATGGAGCAGTTAACTTTCCCATAGATTTTTGTAAGGTCTGTGGTTACTTAGGGATTATTAACCACGATAAGTGTCCTAACTGTGGTTCAGTCAATGTAATGGAAGAAGAAATAGAATATGACCTGGAGTGGCCCGCTACGGGTACTACTAACTAGATAAAAAGTGAAGAGGAGGGTGTTGATTGATGAAAAGTGCTGTATGTGTACAGGAGAAATTGCCGGAACTGACTCCGGAGCAAATTGCCTATTATCGGCAGAAGGCTCTTTATGCAGCTAATGCCAGGGGCCTGGAGATAACCGGTATTGATGTATATATGACTCCTCAGGGAAAGGTGAAAGTAGTAACCCATTTTGCTCCTTCTAGTATTGAACGGGTACGGCGGGTTACAGGATATTTTTGTAAATTATCTAATTGCAATGATGCTAAATTGCAGGAAATTGCCCAAAGGGTGAAACATTCCCCGCTGGGGATTACATGTGGGTGTAACTGATGATCAGGCTGGCAGGAATTACAACTGAAAGTGTGGTGGACGGGCCAGGGTTGAGAACAGTAATCTGGACCCAGGGCTGTCCCCACCGCTGTCCGGGTTGTCATAATCCTGATACCCATGACCCTGAAGGAGGGGAACTTTGGACCTTTGAACAGGTCTTTGCTGAACTGGAAGGGGACAAGCTGGCAACAGGAATAACTCTTTCAGGTGGGGAGCCCTTCTTTCAGCCGGAAGCCTGTTTGGTTATCGCCCGCTGGGCCAGGGAGAAGGGTAAAAACCTCTGGGTTTTTACTGGCTATACCTGGGAACAATTGATGCGAATGTCAGAAAGCAATCCAGTTATCGGGGAGCTGCTGCAGTTAACAGATGTGCTGGTGGATGGTCCCTATTTAAAGGAACAGCGAGCATTATGGCTGCCTTTCCGGGGTTCTACCAATCAAAGGCTGATTGATGTACCGGCATCTCTGGCCAGTGGCAGCGTATGCATTATTGATGACAACCAGTTTGGGGTGTAAAAGAGAGGCAAAAGCCTCTCTTTTGTTTGCAAAGAAAGATTCTTCCTGATATAATATTGGCGCAAAGAAACTGGGTGAGGTGGAGACAGATGGCAGTGAATATGTTTGTGGACAATATACCCAATGGCTCATCGCTGGACATTCGACGGGGAACCGCTATTCACTTGATAAAATTAATTATCGGTTTTGCTCAAATCAAAGATAATGAAGTGGTTTTTGACCGTTTGCGTATTCAGCAACTGGCAGGGGCTGTGGGCTGTGCTGAAGAGGAGGCAATCCAGCTCTGTCAGCGGGCATATAATGGGGAAAAAGTGGAAGAAATTGTGGACCAGTTGATGGAAAAGGTTCGGGAAGAGAAAGAAAAAATGCTTTCCTTTATTGAAGCGGAAAAAAAGAAATTGTGGCAACAGTAGAAATTGTATGTTATAATTAGACAAAAGTACCTCTTTTGGGAGGGAGGGCTATGGCTGAGCGCAGGCATTTTCGCTGGCATACTCAGCTGCCGTTGTATTTTGAAGTGGCCCAGTTTGGCACATATCCCATTGAGCATTTACGTGGTAAGCGGGGACGGGGGCAGACCTATGACCTGGCAGAAGAAGGTCTCAGTTTTTTTTCAGCTCTGCGCTTACCAGTTAATATGATATTGCTTCTGGAATTAACTATCCCTGAACTGGGGACTTTAAAGCTAAAAGGCCGGGTTGTAAGATCACGGCCCTGGCAGGAGGGATGGTTAACAGGCGTGCAGTTTATTGGATTTAATGGGCCACGACGGCAAGCCCTGCGGGAACACATTGCCCACCAGGTAAAAAGTCAATATCAGCTAATCGAATATTTGTAGTTACCACTAGGGGTGCCCAAAAGGCTGAGAGAAGCTATGGCTTCAACCCTTTGTACCTGATCTGGGTAATACCAGCGAAGGGAAGTGGGTGGAACGAGTGTATACTCTACACCTGTCTCTTCGGGACGGGTGTTTTTTATTTATGAGAGGAAGGATAATAATGCGCGAAAAATTTTTTCGTATGCTAGATGCCAATTTCAACCGCTGTGTGGAAGGATTGCGGGTACTGGAAGATATGGCTCGGTTTATCCTGGAAGAGAAGGAACTGGCGAAGGCTTTAAAGCAGTTGCGACAGGAAATAGGCCTGGCCCGGCCGGAGGAAATTTGGCGATTTAGGGATGTCCAAGGGGATCCGGGAACAGAAGTGACAACACTCCGAGAACAGGAAAGGGCGTCCTGGCAGGCACTAATCAATGCCAATGCCTCCCGTGTGGCAGAGTCTTTGCGGGTGATTGAAGAAGGAAGTAAAGTGCTTTCCGACCTGGAACTGGCCGCTAAGGCAAAAAGATGGCGTTATCAAAGCTATATTCTGGGGCAAAAACTTTTATTAGCAAGTAAGGCAAAGGAGGAAAATTGAGATGACACAATTGGAGTTGGCCAGAGCTGGGAGAATAACAGCGGAAATGAAACTGGCGGCAGAAGCAGAGGGAATAGCTCCTGAAATTGTGCGGGAAAGGATTGCCGCTGGGGTTATGATCTTACCGGCCAATAAACAGAGGGATCTAGCCCAGCCCAAGTTAATCGGCTATGGGGCGACTACCAAGGTTAATGCCAATATCGGCACCTCTGGTGACTGGCCGGAGGTGGAAAAGGAGCTGGAGAAACTGGAAGTAGCTCTGGCTGCTGGAGCAGATGCCATTATGGATTTAAGTCTGGGGCCCAATCTCCGCCGGGCCCGGCAGGAGATCTTAAAGCGCTGTCCGGTACCAGTAGGGACAGTGCCAATTTACGAAGCCGGGTTTTATGGGGAACTCAGCAAAGATAAACTGTTTCAGGTAATCGAGGACCACTGCCGGCAAGGAGTGGATTTTATTACTGTTCACTGTGGCATCAATCGCCGGGTGCTGGAGGAAATTCAGGAAAGTCCGCGGGTATGTGGTATAGTCAGCCGAGGTGGGTCCTTTATCGTTCGCTGGATGCAGGAAACCGGCGAAGAAAACCCTCTTTATGCTCATTTTGATGAGTTACTGGAACTGGTAAGGGAATATGATGTTACACTGAGTTTGGGTGACGGGCTGCGACCGGGTGCTGTTGCTGATGCCACCGATGGACCGCAGATAGCTGAACTGCTAGAACTAGGACGGTTGGTAAAAAGGGCCTGGGCCAAAGGAGTTCAGGTCATGGTGGAAGGACCGGGTCATGTTCCTTTAAACCAAATTGAAACCAATATTAAATTACAGAAGCGTCTTTGCCATGGTGCACCCTTCTATGTACTGGGCCCCCTGGTTACTGATGTGGGTGCCGGGCATGACCACATTACGGCAGCTATCGGCGGAGCGATTGCTGCAGCTGCCGGGGCAGATTTCCTTTGTTATGTGACTCCGGCAGAACACCTGGGCTTGCCAGATGCCGATGATGTACGGCAGGGGGTAATTGCTACCCGAATTGCGGCTCATGCCGCTGATTTGGCTAAAGGAATTGAAAAAGCCTGGAATTGGGATAAAGCGATGAGCAAGGCCCGTAAAGAATTGGACTGGGAACAGCAGCTTAATCTGGCCCTGGATCAGGCTACTGCTAGAGAAATGCGAAAAAGAAAAAACCCGGGACACCGGGCAGAATGCTCTATGTGCGGAGAGTTTTGTGCCATGAAGCAATGTCAATAATTGAAGCGGGCTTTCATAGCCACCACCAGGGGCTGGTTATTCAGGCGTAAACGCCAGTAATATTCACCGGCTACCAGGCGAGGAAAGGGCTGTTGAGTAATAAACAGCAGATAACGGGAAGAAATTACCTGGACGTTTCCTTGCCAGTGAGGGGAAATAAACGGCGTCGGAGGCTGAAAGTCATAGACTTTAACCCACTGATCAGCATATTGTTTGGTGCCCAGGAAGTGAATTTCACCTTCCGAACCGGGCCATGGTAACAGAGGCCATTGGGATAAAGGCCCCGGATAAAGATAGGGCGCGGGATAGCCCGACCAGTTACCACCGCGGTAAAGACCGCGGTGGTTTTCGTCTTCATAGAGGGAAGAATAATAAAAACTGCGGTCGTGTTGTAGCCAGCGCAGACGTAAAATCCAGGGCGAAGCGGGGTAAGCCAGAAGCAATTGCTCTGGATTCAGGTCAGATTCGGCAAACTGGCTGGTAATTTCGAGAGCCTGGCGAGGAGCAGTGGTCCATGAGTTTACAGCCGCTAGTACCAGCTGTTTGCTAGCGGGAAAATCTGGAGTAGCGGAAAATATGGATGCAGGGTAAAGCAGGTTTATGAAAAAGGCCAACAGGAAAATCAGCCGGTACCTGGCCATACTGACACCTCCAGCCAGGTAATTCGCTGACGTGCCTGGATATTCCTGCTAAGAAAAATGTCTCTTTTTCCCTTCTTTCCGACATCAGAGGCGGGGAATCCAGCCGAAACGCTGTATTTGTTCCGGGGCCTGCCGAATTTGAGCCAGCAAATGGTCGCGGTCCCGGTTGAGAGTGCCTTTTAATACAAACAGATTGGAAGCATGGTTGGAACGAAAGATACAGTTTTCCAGTTCAACCTGGGACAGCAGAAGCTCCAGTTCAGCCAGGAGTGTTCGTTCATCAATGGGCTGGAAGGTACCCTGTAGGACTTCCTGATATAATGGAGCTGCGGGATCGAGCATCAAGGTTAAAGCTCCGAGATAGTGGGGTTGCATAGCTGTTAAGACCCTGGCAGTGGCCTGTGCGTGTTCCTGCCAGAGGCCTTTGCCACCCAGGCCGTTGATGATTGTGACAGAGAGAAGCAGGCCAGCAGCTTTTACCTTTTCGGCAGCATCAATCATGGCCTGGCTGTCTACACCCTTATTGATTTTTTTCAAAATCAGGTCAGAGCCGCTTTCCAGTCCGAGGTAAGCAATGCCCAGCCCTTTTTCTTTCAATAAATGCAATTCTTGTACAGATTTGGTCAAAATACTTTTAGGGCTGGCATAGATGCCGACCCGGTTCACCTGGGGATGGAGTGTTTGAATTAACTCCAGGATGTTAAGGAGATAATCGGTAGGAGCGGCCAGGGCATCGCCATCAGCAAGAAAAACGCGACGGAAATAGGGCCATTGAGTAGCGGACAGCAGGTCTTCCTTAATTTCAGCTACAGGTTTAAGAGCGAATTTTTTATCCTTGTACATGGTACAAAAAGTACAGCGATTATGAGAACAGCCTACTGTTACCTGGAGGATCAGGCTATCTGCTTCACTGGGAGGTCGAAAGATTGCACCCACGTAACCCATAAAATCACCTCAGTTTCATTTTACCATATTTTTTGCTATTATATAGTAACAGATAGTAACAGGAAGATAAGGACGGTGAGAGAGATGCGCAGAGCGGATAATTTTTATGACCGGATCAGACTAAAGATAGCTAACTGGGCGGAGGAAAAAGGGGGAGAAACCAGCCGGCAACTGGTAGACCTGCTTTTATTGGCGCCGGATTTCTTCCTTCTACTGGTGCGCTTATTAAGGGACCCCCGGGTTCCGGCTACAGCTAAATATGGGATAGCGGGAGCAATTGCCTATTATTTCTTGCCACTGGATTTTTTGCCGGAAATCCTGGTAGGGCCTATTGGTTTTGGGGATGATTTGATTTTAGCTGCTCTGGTAATTAATCGTTTATTACAGGCAGCCCCTGATATTGTCGTGGAACACTGGAGCGGTTCAGGAGAGGTTCTGGCCCAGGTGGAAAAAATCCTGAATAATGTCGATAAACTGGTTACTAACAAGGTCTGGAATAAAATCAGAGAGCATTGGCGCAAAATTTCCCGGTAGTGAGGAGTGGAAGCATTGGATAAGAAATATTATCGCGGCTTATTGCTGGATGACTTTCAGCGCCAGGCCATGGATTATGTGGACAATAACCTGTCGGTACTGGTTTCTGCTCCAACAGGAGTAGGAAAAACCTTGATTGCGGATTACACTATTGAAAAATGTTACCGGGAAGGGCGACAGGTTGTTTATACCGCCCCTATCAAGGCTCTTTCCAACCAGAAGTATAAGGATTTCAAACACTATTTTGGTAAGGATGCTGTGGGAATCATAACCGGGGATGTGGTTATTAACAGCAATGCCCCTATTCTGGTAATGACAACAGAAATTTTTCGCAATATGATTTTGACCAGAGACCCGGTTGTGGATATGGTACGCTACCTGATTCTGGATGAAATTCACTACATTAGTGACCTGGACCGGGGCAGTGTCTGGGAAGAAACTATTATCTTCTTGCCCAAACATATTAAGATTTTAGGTTTATCGGCAACCATTCCCAATGCGGAAGAACTGGCCGAGTGGATTGCCTCGATTAAAGGTGAAGAAGTAAAGGTAGTTAAACATCATCAACGGGCTGTTCCCTTAAAGCATTTTGTTTTTGAAAAAACCATGGGGGCTGGTAACCTGAAAAAAGCCATCAAAATCCGGCGTCAAAAACTGGAGGAGATGGCGGAGAGCGGAGTTCCGGCAGGAAAAGGATTGCCTGCGACCACCCATGTGGATTTGGTCAGTTTCTTAAAGGATGAATATCTGCCTGCCTTGTATTTTGTTTTCAGCCGTAAAAAATGCGAAGACTATGCCTATGAGCTATCCCGCAAGTTCAATTTCCTGACCAGAGATGAACGAATTAAAGTGGAACAATACCTGGCTAACAAATCAGCAGAACAGGGGGTTACAGCTAACCTGCTGGCTTTAGAGCGAGTACGTCGGGTGTTATTAAAAGGCATTGGTTTTCACCATGCCGGCATGTTGCCTATAGTAAAGGAAGTGGTTGAGGATTTGCTTACGGCCCGCCTCATCAAAGTCCTTTACTGTACGGAAACTTTTGCTGTGGGTATCAATATGCCGGTGAAAACTGTCTGCTTTGATTCCAATGAAAAATTTGATGGCAAAGATTTTCGGGTTATGACCAATCAGGAGTATTTCCAGATGGCAGGCCGGGCTGGACGGCGGGGAATAGATACTGAAGGTTTTGTATTTTCCATTGTGGATTTAAACTGGCTTAATCCCGACAAGATGGTAAAACCAGATGAAAGAAAACTGGAAAACCTGCAAAGCTGCTTTAACCTGGGTTATAATTCGGTGGTGAATTTGATAGGTCATCACCAAACCGAGGAAGAAATAGAGGAAGTTTTGCAACATAATTTTGCCTATTTCCAGGCCTCCCGAAAAGCTGATTTTTTACAAAAACGTATTCGAGAACTGGAGCAGGAGCTGGCACAAATCCTGGCAGAGCGCTGTGAAGATATTTACAATCTGACCTGTCCCTTGCAGTATCATACTGCCTGGTCCAGGCTGAAGGCTGACAAGCGGGAGCTTAACCGTCTCTTCCGTACCCGCTGGGGGCGGAGTAAACGTTATGAAAGCAAACGCAAGGAACTGTCCCTGCGTATCAGCCAGAACGAAAGCTTGCTGGCGGAGGTTGTTCCCCGCTTATGTACTGCGGAGCAACAGGGCCACTGTCAGGCCCAGCAGGAAAGATATCGTCGCCTGGATGAGGAAAAGAAGGAATTATATAAAGAGTGGGGGAGGTTAAGCAAGCAAACCAATTTCATCCGGGATTTTCGTTTGAAGCGCCAGCTTTTGCAAAAATTAGGCTTTGTGGATGAAAATAATGCCTTGACTCCCCGGGGCAAGTTTGCTACCCAGATTTATGTTCAGGAGTTGCTGGTAACAGAATTGTATTTTGATGGAGTCTTTCATGAATTTGAACCGGAGCAGATTGTGGCTCTGGTGGCGGCCATTGCCTATGAAAGCCGCAAACACGACTGGTTCAAAAAGGGTCCGGTTTATGATCTGGAACGGATTTACCGACTGATGTTGCCTTTGATTAGGGCGGAGGAGCAAATCCTGAATACGGTAACGGTAGAATTCCATCCTGAAGTTTCCCTCCTGGCTTACCAGTGGAGCGCAGGCCTGGAATTCGCCGATCTGCGCAGTTATTGTAATCTGCAGGACGGAGATATTGTTTCCATCTTCCGCCGTACCATCGATTTACTCCGGCAAATCCGGGGGGCAGCAGCAGCAGATCGCAGTCTGGCGGATAAACTCAGTCATTGTATTAAGTTAATAGATCGCGATGTGGTAGAATTTGTATTGTAGAACCAAAACCGCCGGCTAAAAACGGCGGTTTTAATTTTGGTAAGATTTGTTCCTTGAGTTACACCTTGACCAGTGTTACCATAAAAGCATAGGGGGAGTAAAGCGGAGAAAGAGAGGGGATAAAATGACTAATCTTAAAAGACTGATTTTATTAGTATTGAGTTTCTCCCTGGTTTTAGGTAACTTTATGCCTGTCTTAAGGGCAGAATCAGCAACAGTAATTGTACTGAAAGTAGGCAGTAAAAGTGAAGCTGTTAAACAGGTACAAACCAGATTAAAACAGCTTGGTTATTTTGTCGGACCTATTACGGGGTACTATGGTACTCAAACCAGGGCTGCTGTCCTGCGCTGGCAAAAGGCTAATGGCCTGCCTGCTGATGGAATAATCGGTCCAGTTAGCTGGAATCGCCTGTTTAATGTCAGTGTAACTCGCGGTACAACCGCAACAGCTCAACGGATCTATTTGACGTTGGGCAGTCGCGGGGAACAGGTGAAAAGGCTGCAACAGAAACTGAATCAGCTCGGTTTCTACCAGGGGCCAATTACCGGTTACTTTGGTACTCTGACCAGAACAGCAGTGGTAAAATGGCAAAAGTCCAGGGGGTTAGCGGCAACCGGGGTAGTTAATCAGCAGGCCTGGACAGCACTGATGGCCAGCCAGAATCCTGTCAGCCGGGGGGTAACTGCAACCCGCCCAGCCGTACTGGGGCTAGGGGTGCGTTCCAACCTGGTGCTGGAATTGCAGCAATCCCTGAAAACCATGGGATTGCTGACTGTACAACCCACCGGTTATTATGGTTTGTTGACGGTAATGGCAGTACAGGCCTGGGAAAAAGCCAATGGATTAAAAGTCGATGGCATAGTAGTTGAAGAGGAATTAAATAAAATCCGCACTCAGGCTAAAGCTCTAACCAATTTGCTGGGTGGTGCTGAAAAAGGCGCCTGGATTCTGGGCTATACGGCTATTGACTATCCAGGCGATAACCGCTCGGCCCAGAGTGTGATCCAGAGTCAGGGGCTGGGGGCAATAGCTACCTTTACCTATACCTTTGATAACAATGGTAATCTGAAAGGTAATGCTGACCAGGAAGCTTATACATTGCAGCAGGCCAGGGCCCGGGGGATCAAACCACTGGCTTTGTTACACAACTTTGATTATCGTGTGGGTTTTGACAAAAACCTGGCCCGGGCAGTGCTGACTGATCCCGCTAAAAGACAGCGTTTGATCAGCCAGCTGGTGAATGAGGTACAGAATCGCGGTTATCTAGGGGTTAACCTGGATGTAGAAGGAATATATCCGGCAGATGCCCCACACTACCTCGCTTTTCTGGGTGAGTTGAAACAGCAACTAGGGGCAAAAGGCTTATTAACTGTAGTTTCTATCCCGGCGAAAACCAAGGATGATACCACCAGTTCCTGGTCAGGGGGATATGATTATGCGGCTATTGGGCAGCGGGCTGATCTGGTTCAGATCATGACCTATGATGAACACTGGATTGGGGGCCCGGCTGGACCTATTGCCTCTTATCCCTGGACAGAACAAGTAGTAAAATATGCGGTCAGCAAAATACCGGCTTCCAAAATTCTGCTGGGCCTGGCCACTTATGGGTATGATTGGGTTGGAACCGGTGCTCGCAGTGTAACCTATCCGCAAGCTGTAGCCAGAGCAGCCCAATATGGTGTTAAAGTTAACTGGGATGCTACAGCACTGGAATCCTGGTTTACCTATACCGATGAACAGGGACAAAAACATGAAGTTTGGTTTGAAAACGTAGAAAGCAATGCTAAAAGACTGGTGCTGGTAAAACAATATGGTTTAGCCGGTGCTGGTATCTGGCGCCTGGGCTTTGAGGATTCTGCCTACTGGCAGATGGTTCAGCAATATTTACAGCAATAAATATCCTGAAAAACCGGGCCGACTGGTCCGGTTTTTCTAAATAATAAATTGACTAAAAAATTCAGTCTTGTAGCGAAAATAATGAAGGATTTTGTGATTTTGTGCCGAATATTGTATGTGCCGAATATTGTAATAGAAGGCTTGTAACATTAGTAACAAGTGAGGGGCACTAAATGAGGAAGAAACGCTATATCATCAATGGCATATATGGTTTTATTATCGGTCTGCTCATACCCTTTTTCGCTACCGTGGTAGAAATGCTCAGTACAGGGGTTACTTTAAGCTGGCAGGCCTTTTGGGCTACCCATTTTGGACGGGCCTGGTTTTTACTGGTGGATATGGTACCACCATTAATTGGCATTTTGCTGGCCCGACTTACATTGAGCCAGGAAGAGTTGTTGAATCAACATAAAGAGCTGGTTGCGATTAAAAAACATCTTGAAGAACAAAACCGTCTCTGGGAGACGATTTTTCAAAGTACTCCCATTGCTTATGCTTTGATAGATAAAGATTACACTTTTAAACGGATAAATCGGGCTGCAATAGATATTGTGGGAATGCCGACAGAACGAGTTCTGGAGCGGCATTGTTTTGAGATTCTGGGGCGTAATAGCATTTGTCCCGGGTGTGCGGTAGCCCGTGCTTTTGTTAGCAAGGCGGTAGAGAGTCAGGTTAAAGAAGAGTTCAGTGGAGGACAAAGGCGGATTGTAGAACAAGTAGCAGTGCCCTTGATTGAAAATGGTGCAGTAGAGCAGGTACTGGAAATAATTATTGACAAAACCCAGGAAAGAATGCTACTGCAACAAAGAACTGAGGAAATGCTGGCAACCATTGATATTCTAGTTGGATTAATTGAGTTAAAGGACCAGTATACAGGAGGTCATTCCCAGCGGGTCAGACGCTGGGCAGGTTTACTGGCCAGATATATGAATTTGCCTCAGGAACTGGTGGAACAAATTGAAATGGCTGCCTCCTTACATGATATTGGGAAAATAGGCATTGCCGGCATGATTCTGAATAAACCCCATTGTTTATGTCCGGAAGAAAAGGATATAGTGCGGCGTCATCCGGTTATAGGGCAGGAAGCTCTGGCTGGACTGGAGCAATTTGAAGAGATAGCACTTATGATTCGGTCTCACCATGAACGCTGGGATGGCCAGGGTTATCCCGACGGGCTGGCAGGCAAAGATATTCCTTTAGGGGCACGGATAATCGGAGTGGTAGATGCCTATGATGCCATGATTTCAGACCGGGCTTATCGTAAAGCCCTTGACCAGGATGAAGCCGTAGCTGAGCTTAAAAAAGGTGCGGGTCAGCAATTTGATCCTGAAATCGTCCGTTGTTTTTGCGAGCTGCTGGAAAAGAAAAATAATAATTGAAAAAAAAGGTGAAAGATGAGCAGGAATTCACGCAATCATGGCGAATAATCTGTTATTGTATAACAGGATGCTGAGGTGGGTTCTGTGTATTGTAAGATCTGTCCGAACTGTTATGGTGATTCCTATAGTTCATCTCCCCATTTTACCTGGATTTGTCCCTACTGTGGTAAGGATATTACCAGGGAGCAAGGATTGCCTGCCGGTTCGCCCTTGGTTAAGAAAATACTGGAAGAGATTAAAACCGGACAGGAAAAATTAATAAAAAAATAAAAGCAAAAAGCAGGCGTTACTGACCTGCTTTATTATTTGTTAAACCGGATATTATTAGTTGATGGCAGATATTTTCCAGATGATTGATGGGAAATGAGGGTGTATTCGGTTTCAGGATCCAGTGTAAACAGGCAATGCTAACCGCACCAAAACAGGCAGCAGCGGCAGTTTCACAATCGAGTTCAGGTAGAATAAAGCCAGCCTGCTGGCCTTTGCGTAAGCTTTCAGCCCAGAGGGAAATGAAATCACTCAATTGGGAGCGAAACTGGTATTGCAGCTCTGAAGCTCCCCAGACCTCAGTTAAAAGCACCTGGCAAAATAATTTATTATGAGCAAAAAAATTCACCTGTACTTTTATAAGGCTATATATATCCTGGGGTGAGGGGTGGTTCAAGGCTTGCTGGCCGGCGGAAAGCAAAGGTTGCAAGCCATTTCTGATCAGCTTTGCAAATAAATCTTCTTTACTGTCAAAATGATAATACAGAGTTCCTTTGGCAACCTGGGCACGAGCAGCGATTTCATCCATTACTGCTCCGGCATATCCTTTTTCGGCAAATACCTCCAGGGCTTTGTTGAATATCTGTTGAAGTCGGGGTGAGACCATTTATTTCACCTCTTACCAATAGCTTATACTTGACAATAAAGGGCGATTTAGGTATTATTTTTGGTGCGAGCCGATGTAGCTCAGCCGGTAGAGCGGCGCACTCGTAATGCGTAGGTCAGGGGTTCGAGTCCCCTCATCGGCTCCAGAGAAATCAAGGCTTCCGGAATTTGGGCCGGAGGCTTTTTTGTTTATTGGTGCCTAATTGGTGCCCAACTTTAGCGAACAAAGTGTACTTATCTGTTTTTATCTTACTATGGACTGCCTATTTAAGCAAGGAAGCTCTCTCAAAGCTTCTTGAAAAAGTACCAGGTGCAACTCTTCATCCTGAATTATCCGCTCTAAAAGTTTTTGGATATAAGGATCGTCAATTTGCATAATACGATAACGATAATTAGCTATAGCTTGTTTTTCTGCTTCAATATCAGCTTGTAATTGATCATAAACACTTGTACCGTATTTTATATAACAGCCATTCCAGTAGTGCCCCCAGGTGCTGAAAGCACCTCGAATTCTTGGTTCACCACCTAAAAGTACAATAGTTTCTGCCAATAACTCCATATGATGCATTTCAGTAATAGCAATACCCTCTAAAAGTTCAGCTATTTTTTTATTTTTTATTATATAGTGATGATATAAATACTGGGTTATTGCAGTAAATTCGCTGGCAAATCCAGCATAATCATCCATCAACAGCTCAGCATAGTAAGGATTTGAAGAAACTACTTTTATTTCTGGATATGGCCCGGCAGCTGCATATTTGTTAGGAGCATGTGCTAGAAAAGGCATAAATATCACCCCTTATGTTATGCTATGCTTTAAGATATGATGTGAAGATGTGAAAAGTTAAATCAGTAATTCTATCTCCATTCTGCCCCTCATAGATATATAGATGTACTTTAATGCTATTTTCTATGAAGGGGTGGGGAGAATGAAAAGAGAAATTTATTTTATTGTTCTATTTATAGCATGTTTATTATTACCTTCGGCAGTTCAGGCTGCCATGAGGGTTGAGGTGGATTTAAGCACCCAGATGGTCAAGGTCTATGATAACAATCTCTTGCTGCGGGCCATGATTTGTTCAACCGGTGCGCCTGGGACGCCAACACCGGTGGGGGATTTTCGCATCCAGGGCAAAGGGCCAATGTTTGTTACTGATTATGGGGTTTCAGCCAAATATTATTCCGCTTTCAACGGGGATTATCTTTTTCATTCCATCCTTTTCGACCGAACCGGGAAACGCCTGATCAGCCGTTCAGTACAAATGCTAGGCCGGCCGGCGTCTCATGGCTGTATTCGCCTGAATCTCTATGATGCCAAGTGGTTACAGGAAAAGGTGCCCCGGGGAACACCGGTAAAAATCAGGAAAAGCGGCAAAGCAGGCATGAAAAAGGAAAAATGGAAAGTCCAGGTTAATGGCAAACTTTACCCTGCCTGGCTGGATATACGCTGGCTGGAAGGGCAGGCTTATCTGCGGGCACAACAATTATCCTGGTTTATTCCCGGGAAAATGATAATAAAAGGAACATATATACAGTTTGTCCGGGAAAAGACGGTTTTAGAGTTGTTTTTAAGCGAACCGGGGCTTAAAATAAATGGCAGGGAAACAAGGAGCAGTCTTGCGCCTCAGTTATTTGCCGATGGGCCATACCTGCCTTTGCTGCCTGTACTGTCCGCTTTGGGCTACCAGCTGGAATATATGAACAGAGCCAAAGTCATCAAAATCCAAACAGTGATACAGCTCCCCCAGCCTAATGGTACTGAAAATGTAGCTGATGGTGTATATGGCAATATATATAATTAAAGATTGATTGATAACACTTCCGGGCATAATAACAGAAAAAGTCCGGAGGTGCAGTTATGAAAAGACATGGTCATAAATCCTGGGGAACCTGGACTTCCTGGGGGGGAATCGGGGCAGCAGAGGAATTTTTTCAACTGGGCTGGGGCCCACTGGCTGGAGGCAGTGAGGCAATGATGAACAAGAAGAGTCACAGGGAGGATGACGGATGAAGCGCTTGCAGGAAGAGACCCATGCCTATATCAGCCAGTACAAGGAGGGCTATTTTAAGCCTTTGACCCTGGTAGCGCGACTGGCAGAAGAAGTAGGAGAGCTGGCCCGGGAAGTAAACCACCAGTTTGGCGAGAAACCCAAAAAACCGGGGGAGCCGCCAGGAGACATAGCTCTTGAACTGGCGGATATCTTATTCATTGTTGTCTGTTTTGCCAATTCTCTGGGTATAGATCTGGATGAAGCCTGGGACCGGATGATGGAAAAGTACCGGACCCGGGATAAAAACCGCTGGACGCCTATAACAGCTGAATCCGAGTAATATTAGCCCCCTGGCCCTCATAAGATGATAGTGAGGGAAGGGGGCTGGATTATGGGGAAAAACCGGTACTGGATTTTCATAACATTTAGCTTAGCGATTATAGCGGTTCTGGCTGCTGCGAGCTGGTGGTGGTTGACCCGCCCTCTTTCCCCTGAACAAATTTTGCAAAACTTGCCCCGGCAGATGGTGCAATTGCAGAGCTATGAATTTCAAAATCGCGCCTGGCTGGAGGTGGATGGGAAAAAACAGGATTTAAGTGATCTGCAGGGAGTAAAGGTTGGCCAGGATGTGCATTTGCAGGGCCAACTGCTTAAAACGCCTCTGGATTACTATCAGGTCAAGGGGAAAATTTATCTGAAGGACCCCTATGGTCGCTGGCAGCAAATGCCGCCACCGCAGGCGGGTAGCCAGGATTTGATTGAGATTTTGCTTTCATCCTGGGGCCTACTGGACTGGGGCCAGGGCCTAAAAGCAACGGACCAGATTACGGAAGCAAAGGTAGCAGGGGTGAATTGCTATCGTATCACTACTACTCCACGCATTACCAATCCCTATTTGAACCAGGCTTTTGGTCAGTTTAAGGGGACATTATGGCTGGATCAAAAAGAAGGAAAACTTTATCGAGTAATGCTGACCGGGACTCATCAGAAAAATCCCGGGGTAAAAATCTTTATTAACCTGGATTTTCGGCGACACAACCAGATTAATCAACCACTAAAACCACCGGTCATACCTTGACCGGTTTCCTTTTTCCGTGTTAAAATTGAAAAATAAACTTGCAGGGAGGACAGAACATGATCGCAGAGGCTGAACGGATTTTATTGTCAGAAGAGGAAATTCAGGCAAAAGTAAAGGAATTGGGAGCAGAAATTTCTTCCTATTATGGGGACAAGCCCATTTTGGCTCTGGGGATACTGAAAGGTGCTATTGTGTTCATGTCTGACTTGATTCGGCAGATCACCTGTCCACTGGAAATAGACTTCATGGCAGTATCCAGTTATGGTTCTTCCACCGAATCTTCCGGTGTGGTTAGAATCTTAAAGGATCTGGACTGCAGCATTGAGGGGAAAAACGTTCTGATTATTGAGGATATTATTGACAGTGGCCTCACTTTGAATTATCTCGTAGAAAACCTGAAATCCCGGGGGCCGGCCAGTGTTAAGATTGTAACTCTGCTGAATAAGCCCAGCCGGCGTAAAGTGAATATTCAAGCTGATTTTAACGGTTTTACCATTCCCGATGAATTTGTGGTGGGCTATGGTCTGGATTTTGCAGAAAGATACCGCAACCTGCCCTATATTTGCGTGTTAAAACCGGAAGCTTATCAGAAATAGGATAGGAGGCCATTAAAGAAATGCAACAGCAGGAAATGGTATTGGTCCTGGATTTCGGCGGTCAATACAGTCAGCTGATCGCCCGGCGCATCAGGGAGTGCAGGGTATATTGCGAAATGCTGCCTTATACCACTTCCCTGGAACGCATTAAAGCCATGAATCCGAAAGGGATTGTCTTTTCCGGCGGACCAGCCAGCGTCTACGGAGAAGGAGCACCGCGGATTGATGCCGCCATCTTTGAGCTGGGAATTCCGATTCTGGGTATTTGCTATGGCATGCAGCTGATGGCTTATACCCTGGGGGGCAAAGTGGACCGGGCTGTTAACCGGGAATATGGCAAAACCGAGCTGCGCATCCTGAAAGAGGATCAAGTTTTTGCCGGGATCGAAAGCCCTACCCAGTGCTGGATGAGCCATGGGGATTTTGTAGCTGCTGCTCCGGCTGGTTTTGAGGTGACAGCCCAGACGGAACATACTCCGGTGGCAGCTATGGCTGATTACCAGCGCCAGCTCTATGCGGTACAATTCCATCCGGAAGTGGTGCATACCCCGAAAGGCCAGGAGATGCTGCGCAATTTCCTCTTCAATGTTTGCGGCTGCCATGGTACCTGGAACATGGGCTCCTTTATTGAACAAACAGTAAAGGAAATTCGGGAGCGAGTAGGAGACCGCAAGGTGCTGTGTGCCCTCTCGGGGGGAGTGGATTCTTCCGTAGCAGCAGTACTGGTTCACAAGGCAGTAGGGGATCAACTGACCTGTGTTTTTGTTAACCATGGCCTTTTGCGCAAAGGGGAAGCCGAACAGGTACGGCGAATCTTTAGCGAGAAGTTTAAGATAAATCTGGTTTATGTGGATGCGGAAGAGCGGTTCCTGCAAAAACTGGCCGGGGTTACTGATCCGGAACGCAAACGGAAACTGATTGGCAATGAATTCATTTATGTTTTCGAAGATGAGGCCAAAAAACTGGGGCAGATTGATTTTCTGGTGCAGGGTACCCTCTATCCCGATGTGGTGGAGAGCGGCACGGAAACAGCAGCTACGATCAAAACCCACCACAATGTGGGGGGCTTGCCGGAAGACATGCAGTTTGAACTGATTGAACCCCTGCGCTGGCTGTTCAAGGATGAAGTGCGAGCAGTGGGTGAGGAACTGGGATTGCCTGCTGAGATCGTCTGGCGCCAGCCTTTCCCGGGCCCCGGGTTGGCGGTACGCATTTTGGGAGAGGTTACCAGGGACAAACTGGATATATTGCGGGAAGCTGATGCGATTGTTACTGAAGAGATCTTTAATGCGGGCTTGAACAAACAGGTATGGCAGTATTTCGCCGTACTGCCTTCCATGAAAAGTGTGGGTGTGATGGGGGATGAACGCACTTATGCATACACTATCGTAGTGCGAGCAGTGACCAGTGAGGACGGTATGACTGCGGACTGGGCCCGCTTGCCCTATGAGCTGCTGGAGCGCATCTCCAACCGGATTGTCAATGAGGTCCCCCATGTGAACCGGGTTGTCTATGATATAACTTCTAAGCCTCCTGGCACCATTGAGTGGGAGTAAATGCTATCCCTCCGTTTAACGGAGGGTATTTTGTTAATTAGCGAAAATAGGGTAAGATAAAAAAGGATTTTCTTCTTTCTCGTTGAATAGTAAAAAGTATGTGAAACTGAGGACAAGGAGGCAGTACATACATGAATGACACCTTTCTCAAAGCATGTCGCCGGGAGCCGGTGGATTATACTCCTGTTTGGCTGATGCGCCAGGCGGGCCGTTACATGGCCGAATATATGGCGATTAGAAGCAAGTATTCTTTCCTGGAAATGTGCAAGATTCCGGAAATTGCCGCTGAAGTTACTTTGCAACCGGTGAACAAACTGGGGGTGGATGCTGCCATCCTCTTTGCCGATATTCTTTTGCCTTTGGAAGGCATGGGGATTCAACTGGAGTTTGCCAAAAACGAGGGCCCGGTAATTCATAACCCGGTCCGAACCAGGGCGGATGTGGATGCCATCCGGGTCATTGAGGCGGAAGAGGCTACTCCCTATGTCATGGAAGCCATCCGTATCTTACGGCGGGAACTGGCAGATAAAGTTCCTCTGATCGGTTTTTCCGGTGCGCCCTTTACCCTGGCTAGCTATATTATCGAGGGGGGCGGCTCTAAAAATTATATTGAGTGCAAGAAGATGATGTGGCAGGCCCCCGAAGTTTGGCATGCTCTGATGGACAAGATTGCCGAGGTGATTTTGCGTTACCTCAAGGCTCAGATTGCTGCCGGAGCCCAGGCGGTGCAGTTATTTGACTCCTGGGTAGGGGCTCTGTCTCCCGAAGATTATCGTCAGTATGTGCTGCCTTATTCCAAAAAGGTGCTGGACGGCCTGAAGGATAGTGGCGTGCCCGTGATCCATTTTGCCAATAATGCCTCCAGCATGCTGGAACTGGTGAAAGAAGCCGGTGGAGATGTCATCGGCCTGGACTGGCGCATCAATATCGATGATGCCATTCGTCGCCTGGGCGATGATGTAGCTGTTCAGGGCAATCTGGATCCCATGATGTTGTTTGCACCGCCCCGGGTAATTGAGGAAAGGGTTAAGGATATTCTGGCCCGGGTTGGCAATCGGCCGGGACATATTTTTAACCTGGGCCATGGCATCCACAAAGATACCCCGGTAGAACATGTGATTGCTCTGGTGGAAGCAGTGCACAAACACAGTCGCCGGTAAGGAGTGAAGTAAATGGGAGAGCGGCTCAACGGGGTGCTGTTGCTGGGTTTTGGCGGGCCAGAAGGGCCAGAAGGGGTCGAGGCTTTTATGACCCGGTTGATGAAAGGGCGAAAACCGCCGCCGGTGATCACCAAAGTACAGGCCCGTTATCGGCAAATTGGAGGAAAGTCTCCCCTGCTGGAGATTACCAGGGCCCAGGCGGCCGCCCTGGAAGCCAGACTGAACCAGCTGGGAGGAAGCTGGAAGGTAGCGGTAGGAATGAGCAATTCGGCTCCATATATAGAAGAGGGCTTGAAGGAACTGATTGCAGCAGGGGCCGGGCAGGTTATCGCTCTCAGCATCTCGCCCCATTATTCGCGGATAACCACTGGAGCCTATCTGGCTGAAGTGGACAGGCTAAAGGAGCAGTTTTCCTGTCCGGTGATTCCGGCACCGGCCTGGTATGACCATCCCCTGTTTATCGCGGCTCTGGCTGCGAGGGGAAGGGAACAGCTACAGGACTTTGAGCGGCCGGAAGAAGTAGAATTGATTTTCAGTGCCCACAGCTTGCCTGTCTCCTATGTAAGTGGGTCGGAGGCTGACCCCTATCAGGAGCAGGTGGAAGTAACAGCCCGGGCTCTGGCTGCTCATTTTCCGGCCAATCCCTGGACCCTGGCTTACCAGAGCAAAGGGGGCGGGCAGGGGGAATGGCTGGGCCCGGAAGTGGAGGAAGTGCTGGAGCAGCTGGCGGCGAAGGGTAAAAAGGATGTCCTGCTGATTCCCATCGGTTTTGCGGCTGACCATATTGAGACACTGTATGACATAGATATCGAGCAGGCCAATCATGCCAGATCCCTGGGGCTGAATTTCCGGCGGGCCCGGGCAGTCAATGATTTGCCGTTATTTATTTCAGCCCTGGCGGAGGTTGTAACAGAGGTGATGAAAAGATGAAAAAAGTGGTCATTATCGGTGGCGGCATCACGGGTTTAGCGGCTGCCTACACTCTGGGGAAAAAGGGACAGGGCCAGGTGGACTATCTCCTGATCGAGCGGGAGCAGCGCCTGGGAGGCAAAATTGCCACAGATAAGGTTGATGGCTTTGTTATTGAAGGTGGGCCCGACTGTTTTCTTTCGGAAAAGCCTCAGGTGGCTCAGCTCAGTGCCGAACTGGGGATTGAGGAACAGCTCTTGCCCAGCCATGAGGCCAGCAAAGGGACTTATGTCTTTTCCGGAGGCAGACTGCACAAGCTGCCGGAAGGCTTGATGTTGATGGTGCCGACCAAAATCGTTCCTTTTGCGCTGAGCTCCCTCATTTCCTGGCCGGGAAAAATCCGCATGGGGATGGATCTGTTTATTCCACCGCGCCAGAGTGATGAAGATGAGAGTCTGGCCAGTTTTGTTACCCGCAGATTGGGGCGGGAAGCACTGGAGAAAATTGCTGAACCCCTCATTGGGGGCATTCATGCTGGGGATCCGGAGAAAATGAGCTTAAAGGCCAGTTTTCCCCGTTTCCTTGATATGGAAAAGAAATATGGTAGCCTGATTAAAGCCATGCTGGCAGCCCGAAGGCATAAAGCGCCGGTACAGTATCTGGCCAATGGTAAAATTGAAAAAACCTATTTCATGTCCTTCAAGGAGGGCATGGGACAACTGGTAGAGGCTGTTGCCAGCAAACTGGACCCGGCCAAAATCTGGCTGGGGCAGGAAGTAAAAGGGATAAAGCGTCAGGCTGACGGAAAGTATCTCGTGGAACTGGCAGGCAAAGAGCCGGTAATTGCCGATGCAATTATCCTGGCCACACCGGCCAATGCAGCGGCAGAATTGACCGCTGAACTGGATCGGGAAATCAGTCAGCTCTTGCAGGGCATTCCTTTTGTTTCCTCGGCTACTGTCTCTCTGGCTTACCGGAAAGGGGATGTAAAACAGGACCTGAACTCCTTTGGTTTTGTCATTCCCAGGGTGGAAGGGCGTAAAATCATGGCGGCTACGTATAGCTCTACCAAATGGTATGGGCATCGAACCCCGGGAGAGGAATATGTTCTCCTGCGGGCTTTTGTGGGCGGGCCAGCCAGTCAGGAGCTGGTCTTGCTGGATGACGAGCGCATGATCAGTATGGTTCGCGCCGAATTGCGGGAGATTATGGGCTTGACTGCAGATCCGTTGCTTACCCGGGTGTACCGCTGGGTTAAAGGCATGCCTCAGTATGTGCTGGGCCATCTGGAGCGGATTAAGGCCCTGGAGGAAAAAACGGCCCAGTATCCGGGGTTGCAGATCGTAGGCGGTTCTTATCGTGGAGTAGGTATTGGTAACTGTGTAGGCGAAGGCTGGAATGCCGCTGAAAACATCTTGAAGCAGCTGAGCTAAAAATATGGGAGGAGACCGCATGGAAGGGCAGAAACGGCAAGTGCTGGCACTGGTGGGCAGTTACCGCAAAGGGGGTAATACCGACTTGATCATTGAGCAGGCTCTGGCCGGGGCTAGAGACTGTGGAGCGGAAACGGAAAAATTTTTTGTGGATGATTTGCGGTTTACCTCCTGTCAGGGTTGCTATGAATGCCGGCCGGCAGGGGTATGCAAACTGGAGGATGATGTCCGCCTGATTCGGGATAAAATAGAGGCTGCTGATGGCATTATTATCGGTACTCCCATTTATGGAAATTACATGACCGGGCAACTAAAAATGTTGCTGGATCGTTTGATGGGGGTATTAACCCGACGGGTTTTTGATCCCCGGGAAAAGAAGTTCCAGACTTTTAGCCGCCTGGTGCCGAAACAGCGCAATGTATTGCTGGTATTCACAGCTGGCGCACCTCATCCTGAATGTGCTGAAGATGCTGAAAAACTGCTGCGACGGATGATGGAAAAGCATACCAATGGCGGGTTTATAGAAGCCCTGGTGGCTACTTCGGTTACCAGCCAGGGGGCTATTGCCATGAGTGTAGCGGAACTGCTGGAATTAGCCAGGCGATCCGGGATACCAATTGGGGAGGAACAGGCCCGCCAGGCCTGGGAGCGCAACCAGAGGGTACTGGCCCGGGCTTTTGAGCTGGGAAGAAAGTTATAAGGAAAGGAAACAGGCTGTCTGCGAGAGGCGGACAGCTTTTTTGTTCACACAATCGCCATATTCTTTCGTTATACTGAAATTAGCATCCTGGGTCGGAGGGTGAGGCTATGGCTGAGAAAAAAATTCTCGTGGTCGATGATGAAATGAGAATGCGCAAACTGGTAGGAGATTTTCTGAAAAAAGAAGGCTATGCTGTGCGGGAAGCAGCAGATGGTCGCCAGGCACTGGAGATTTTTCAGCGGGAACATCCGGATTTAGTTATACTGGATGTAATGATGCCGGAATATGATGGCTGGGCTGTCTGCCGGGAGATCAGAAAGACTTCCAGGGTCCCGATTATCATGTTAACGGCGCGGGGAGAAGAGGAGGATGAGCTTTTTGGTTTTGATCTGGGAGCAGATGAATATATCGCCAAGCCTTTTAGCTTAAAGATACTGGCAGCAAGAATCCAGGCCCTGTTTCGCCGCCTGGAAAACCGGCAAGTGGCGATAAGAAATTATGACGGGCTGGAAATCGATGAACCGGGGCGTAATGTTTATGTGAACGGGGAACGGATTGAACTAACACCCAAGGAGTTTGATCTTTTGCTCTATCTGGCAGATAATGCCGGCCGGGCTTTGAACAGGGATCAGATTTTAAATGCGGTATGGAATTATGATTACTTTGGCGATACCCGTACGGTGGATACCCATATCAAGCGACTCAGACTGAAACTGGGGGAGAAAAGCGAATTAATTCAGACGGTACGGGGGGTTGGTTACAGATTTGAGGTGAAAAAATGAGATTATCTATACGCACCAAACTATTTCTGGCAGGGAGTGGGCTGGTGGCCTTTTTTGTCGGGTTTTCTCTGCTGTTAAACAATCTTTATTTAAATGAATATTATCTCTGGCAAAAGAAAAACATTCTGATCGAGAGTCTGGAGATGCTTAACGAGAACTACCAGGGGGATCTTGAAACTATTGGATTGCAACTGGAAAAACTGGAGAGAAATCAAGGACTAAATGTTTATATTATCGGTCCGGGGATGGAGTTAAAGTATAATCCTGCGATGCGTCTTTTTGGTATGGGTGGCCCCGGTCGAAAAGGCATGGAGATGACCCTCTGGATGCATGTTTTGCGGTCAGATCTGTGGCAACGTCCCCAGGGGGAGTATCGGCTGGAAGTGGTGGAGGACCCGCGGCTGAAGACCAATTTTCTCCTGCTGACAGGGCGGTTAAAAACAGGGGAGCTGCTGGTATTGAGCCTGCCTGTTGCGGCTATTGATGAAAGCACTGCAGTTGCCAATCGCTTTTTCCTGTTCACGGGTCTGATCACAATAGTCCTGGGGGGACTGGGAGCATATATCTTCGCCCGGCGGTTTACCAGGCCGATTCTGGAGCTGAATGAACTGGCCCAGCATATGGCCCGGCTGGATTTTAGCCAGAAATATCGCGGGCAGACTGATGACGAGATCGGGCAGCTGGGGGAGAGCATTAATTCTATGTCTGAACAACTGGATAGGGCTATCAACCAGCTGCGGGAGGACATTGAGCGGGAACGCCGGATTGATCAAATGCGGAAGGAGTTTATCTCCAATGTTTCCCATGAATTAAAGACTCCTATTGCCTTGATTCAGGGTTACGCAGAAGGATTGAAACTAAATGTCAATGAGGATGAGGAAAGCAGAAATTTCTACTGTGATGTGATTATAGATGAGGCCGGCAAAATGAACCGGCTGGTGAGGGACCTGCTGGATTTATCCCAGATCGAGTCAGGTTATTTGCAACTGGAGAAGACGGAGTTTGACCTGGCGGAACTGCTAAGGCAGATTGTGGAAAAATTCCGGCCCCTGTTGAATGAACAGGGCGTAGATATTGGGCTGGACATACCCGGAGCTTTGCCGGTACTGGGGGATGTTGGTCGGATTGAGCAGGTCGTGATTAACTATTTGAATAATGCGATAAACCATCTGGACCAGCGCAAGCAGCTTAGAATCAAGGCCAGGCGGCGGGGGGAAAAGGTTCGGGTCGAAGTGTTCAACAGCGGCCAGTCTATTCCGGCCGAGGCTCTGGAAAAAATCTGGACCAGTTTTTATAAAGTAGACAAAGCCCGTACCAGAGCCTATGGTGGTACCGGGCTGGGTCTGGCCGTTGTGAGGGCGATTATGGAATTGCACCAGAATGGGTACGGCGCCGAGAATTTGCCCGATGGGGTGAATTTCTGGTTTGAGCTGGATTTTCATCAATCTGCCACCTAGTTTTCACAGAACTGCCACAGAAACAGCATATAATCTGCTTTGTACAAAAACAAAGCAGGAGGGAAAGAGAATGAAATTAAGTCGGCAGTTGCTCTGCGGGCTCAGTATCGGCAGCAGCAAAAATCAGTAACTCCATGAATTTGCCAGCAGCCAGGGGTAAAGGAAAATCGGAACGGGTAACTACCCCCAGATGACGCCGGGGCAGTTCCAGTTCCAGCGGTAGGAGAAAGACCTGACCGCTGGCCAGTTCTGCCTGCACATAGGCTAAAGGCAGGAAGGTGAGGCCCAGCCCGATTTTGGTCAATTCAACCAGCAAGTCAATGCTGCCGGATTCGATTTCGGGTTGAACGCTGAGATTGTGAGCAGCCAGAAGCTGATCCAGCAAGTTTCTGGTGGTAGTGGCTTTCTCCAGTAACAGCAATGGATAAGTTACGATTTCTTCAAGGGTCAGGGTTTGGCCCTGCAGTTGCCGGTACTGGGGGCCGGCGATAAAACCATAATTCAATTCTTGCAAAGGGACTGCCTGCAGGTTTGCAGGCAGTTCTTTTTCCGGGAGGTGGATGACCGCCAGATCCACCAGTCCCCGGCTTAATAAATCCAGACAGCCCGGGGAAGTGGTGTTGGTGACCCGGAGTTTGAGCTGGGGATAGAGCTGGCTAAAGTGTTGAAAGGGATGAAGCAAGAAATGCTTACAAATAGTGTCGGTAGCTCCCAGTCGCACTTCGCCCCGAGCCAGGGTGCGCATTTCATCCAGGGTGCGCTCAGCGGTTTTGATGGCCAGGTATGCCTGCTCGATATGCTGGAAAAGGACTTCGCCCTCTCTGGTTAAGCGGACTTGCTTGGTATGGCGGGAGAAGAGAGAGCAACCCAGCTGCTCTTCCAGAGCCTTGATATTCTGACTGACGGCTGACTGGGAAATGAACAGTTCCCGGGCTGCGGCAGAGAAGCTCAGGCTTTTGGCTACATGGTAGAAAACTTTATAGAGTTCAAAGCTGATGTTCATCTTACCGCTCCTGTGATAGTTTTTGCTTTATTGTATCATTAGATAATTTTTCTTAGCAACTATTTGGCGATATAATAAAGATGGGGTGGTAAAGATGAACTTTGCGCTGATTGAGCAAAAAAAGAGAATGCTTGACGCTAAACGGCCGTTGCCAGCCAGTACTGTAAAATCTTTACGGGAGCATATTCTGGTAGAATGGACCTATAATTCTAATGCCATCGAAGGAAATACCCTGACTATTTATGAAACTAAGGTGGTCCTGGAAGGGATAACTATTGGGGGCAAGTCCTTGAAAGAACATTTGGAGGTTATCAACCATAAAGATGCTATTTTATATCTGGAGGAGTTAGTAGATAAGGATGCTCCCCTGACTGAGTGGGAGATTAAGAATATTCACCGGCTTGTATTAAAGAATATTGATGATGCTAATGCCGGGGTGTATAGGAAAGAAAATGTGATAATCAGTGGGGCTAAACATCGACCGCCTCAGCATTTTCTTGTAAAAGAGCAGATGGAAAACCTGATAAAACAGTATCAGGGGGAGTGGCGTAACCTCCATCCAATTGAAAGGGCGGCTCTATTACATGGCGAGTTTGTTAAAATCCATCCCTTTGTGGATGGAAATGGCAGAACAGCAAGGCTTTTGTTAAATTTTGAGTTGATGAAAGCGAGTTATCCGCCAGTAATTATTAAGAAAGAACGGCGGGCAGAATACTATGATTCCCTTGATAATGCTCATATTTCCGGGGATTACAGGGATTTTATTAGCCTTGTGGCTAGTTGTGTTGAAGAGAGTTTGGATTTGTGGTTAAGTGTAGTTTTATAAGCAGGAAAACACAACATGGGTTGTAGGCCGGGGCGGCCGCAGCTAAATTGGGTTTAGACAGTTATTAAGCCTAGAAAAACCCTATTTGCAGATGCCAGCTATACCCGGTATGGGGGGATTAAGGGTATCTGAAGCCAATAAGTCAGGCGACACCCATCAGGGGATGAGACAATTTGCTCCTGAAAAGGCTCTGAGCCCAGTACTATTTTATTTTAAAATTAACCTCAAGAGAGTGATTTTTGCTTTCTTGAGGTTCTTTTATGTACAAAAAATGATATAAGTTGCGCACACATATAATTCAGTCATGCTTATAAATAACATTAGATATATTAACTACTATTATGAATGCGGCTATGATATAATAAAAGCAAAGAAAAGCCGAGGGGGAAGGTATTAATGGTGCCAGTGCGCAGGATTTATGTAGAAAAAAAGCCGGAGTTTGCCGTGGAGGCCCGGCATCTATATGAAGACTTAAAGGAAAATCTGGGCATCACGGGTTTAACCGGACTGCGTATTATCAACCGCTATGATGTGGCTGGTATCAGTGAGGAAGAATACAGGCTGGCCCGGGACACCATATTCTCCGAACCCCCTGTGGATGTGGCATATGATGAGGTATTACCCCTGGACCCCCGGGAGCGGGTGTTTGCCATCGAATATTTGCCCGGGCAATATGACCAGCGGGCTGATTCCGCCGGACAATGCCTGCAAATTCTTACCCAGAAAGAACGGCCCCTGGTACGCTCTGCCAAGCTGATTGTTTTACAGGGAGATATCACCGAGGAAGAACTGGCCAAAATCAAGGACTATTGCATTAACCCGGTGGAAGCCCGGGAGGCGGCACTGGACAAGCCTGTCAGTCTGGAGCTGGAAATGGCGGAACCGCCGGAGGTGGCGGTTATTCAGGGCTTTATCGACATGAAGGAGCCAGAACTGGCTGAACTCCATGCCCGGCTGGGCCTGGCTATGGGGCTGGAGGATCTGGCCTTTTGCCAAACATATTTCCGGGATACAGAAGGGCGCAATCCCACCATTACCGAACTGCGGGTGCTGGATACCTACTGGTCTGATCATTGCCGGCATACTACCTTCCTGACCCGGATTAATGAGGTGGAGATTGAGGCGGCACCCTTGACTGAGCCGGTAAAGGAGGCCTATCAGGAATATCTGCGGGCCCGCACCCTGGTTTATGGTGAGGAAGAACGGGATATCTGCCTGATGGATATCGCCGTCATGGGCATGAAGGAACTGCGTCAGCTGGGGAAACTGCCGGACCTGGATGAGTCGGAGGAAATCAATGCTTGCAGTATAATTGTGCCGGTGGAGATCGATGGTCGAACGGAAGAATGGTTGTTGATGTTCAAAAACGAAACCCATAACCATCCCACTGAAATCGAGCCCTTCGGGGGGGCGGCTACCTGTCTGGGCGGGGCGATTCGGGACCCTCTCTCCGGCCGTTCCTATGTCTACCAGGCGATGCGGGTAACGGGCAGTGGTGACCCGCGGGCCCGGGTGGAGGATACTTTGCCCGGCAAGTTGCCGCAGAGGAAAATTACTACCGGGGCGGCAGCCGGTTACAGCTCTTATGGTAACCAGATCGGCCTGGCTACCGGCCAGGTAGCGGAAATCTATGACCAGGGCTATATCGCCAAGCGTATGGAAATCGGGGCAGTGATCGGGGCGGCACCGCGAACCAATGTGGTGCGGCAGCGGCCCCAGCCCGGAGATGTCATAATTTTGCTGGGAGGCCGCACTGGGCGGGATGGCTGTGGCGGTGCGACCGGTTCCTCCAAGGAACATACCGAAGAATCCCTCTTTAGCTGTGGGGCGGAAGTACAAAAGGGCAACCCGCCGGAGGAGCGCAAAATCCAGCGGCTCTTCCGCAAGCCGGAAGTAAGCTGCCTGATCAAGAAATGCAATGACTTTGGCGCCGGTGGGGTGTCGGTAGCTATCGGGGAACTGGCCGATGGGCTGGATATTAATCTGGATGCCATCCCGAAAAAATATGAGGGATTGGATGGGACAGAACTGGCTATTTCTGAATCCCAGGAGCGGATGGCAGTAGTGGTAGCCGCTGCTGATGTAGAGCAGTTTATTCAGCTGGCAGCAGAGGAAAACCTGGAAGCTACACCGGTGGCCCGGGTTACCGCTGAACGGCGTTTGCGCATGCACTGGCGGGGCCAGACCATCGTCGATATCAGCCGGGATTTTCTCAACACCAATGGGGTGAAACAGACCACTCAGGTGACGGTAATCGCACCGAAAGCAGAGGAAAACTACTTTGCTGCTGTACCGGCAGCGGTGGCGAAAGCCGGGGATTTACAGCAGGCCTGGCTGGCCAATTTACAGGACCTCAATGTCTGCAGCCAGAAGGGATTGGTCGAACGATTTGACAGCACTATTGGTGCCGGAACCGTGCTGATGCCGCTAGGAGGGATTTATCAGGATACCCCGGCCGAGGGTATGGCGGCTAAGATTCCTGTACTGGAAGGGGAAACGGTCACCGGGACCCTGATGACCTTTGGTTATAATCCTCAACTGGCCAAATGGAGCCCATTCCATGGTGCCCTCTATGCTGTGGTGGAGGCAGTGACCAAAATAGTGGCTATGGGTGGGGATTATCGCCGGGTGCGCCTCACCCTGCAGGAGTATTTTGAGAAGCTGGGCAAGGACCGGCAAAAGTGGGGCAAGCCTTTTAGTGCCTTGCTAGGGGCCTATCTGGCCCAAAAACGGCTGGGGATTGCTGCCATTGGCGGTAAGGATAGCATGTCCGGCACTTTCAAGGATCTGAATGTGCCACCGACCCTGGTAGCTTTTGCCGTGGCACCGGTGGATGTACGCCAGGTTATATCGCCAGAGTTCAAGCAGGCAGGAAGTCGGGTGGTGCTGGTTCGGGCCCGGCGGGATGAACGGGAAATCCCCGATTTTCAGCAATTACAGCAAAACTTCAGCCGTATACACGAATTAATCAGCCAGGGCCGGGTGCTGGCTGCCCATTCGGTACGCCTGGGCGGGCTGGCGGCAGTGATTAGTAAAATGGCGTTCGGCAATCGGATAGGTTTTGCCTTTGCAAATATATTTGATGGGAAGGAACTTTTCGCCCCTCTTTATGGTTCCCTGGTCCTGGAAGTGGAGGCAGGGCTGGATTTGGAACGGGTTCTGGCAGGACTGGACTGGCAGCTCCTGGGCCAGACCCTGGCGGAAAAAGTAATCAGGGTTAATGGTATAGAGATAGACCTGGAAGAGGCATACCGGGCCTGGACAGAACCCCTGGAAGGGGTATTTCCCACCCGGGTTAAGACGCAGGAAGAGCCGCCGAAAATTTTTAGCTACTGGCAGGAACAGCGGCGACAGAGTACGGTTAAAATCGCCCGTCCCCGCATTCTGATGCCGGTTTTCCCCGGCACCAACTGCGAATATGACACAGCCCGGGCCTTTACTGCTGCGGGTGGAATTGTGGAAACTCTGGTTATCCGCAACCTGACCCCGGCGGCTATCGAGGAATCCCTGGCGGCCCTGGTGGCAGGGATTAAGCGGGCCCAGATTATCATGTTGCCAGGAGGCTTTAGCGGCGGGGATGAACCCGATGGCTCCGGCAAATTCATCGCCACCGCCTTCCGTAACCCCCGGGTCAGGGATGCGGTAATGGAGCTTTTATATCAGCGGGATGGCTTGATGCTGGGAATCTGTAATGGTTTTCAGGCCCTGATCAAACTGGGACTGGTGCCCTTTGGTGAAATCCGGGATTTGAGCGATGATTCTCCGACCCTAACCTTCAATACCCTGGGGCGCCATGTCTCCAAACTGGTGCGTACCCGGGTGGCTTCTAACCTGTCCCCCTGGTTGAGTCTGGTAGAGGTAGGGGATATTCATACCGTAGCAGTCTCCCATGGGGAAGGGCGGTTTGTAGCCGCACCGGAACTGGTGGCTGAACTGGCCCGACGGGGGCAGATTGCCACTCAGTATGTGGACCTGGAGGGTAAGCCCACCTATGACCTGCAGTTCAACCCCAATGGCTCCATCGAGGCCATTGAAGGTATTACCAGCCCTGATGGCAGGGTACTGGGCAAAATGGGGCATTCGGAGCGGATTGGCCCCCATCTCTACCGGAATGTGCCCGGGGAATTTGACCAGAAAATCTTTGCCGCTGGGGTAGCTTATTTCCGGTAATATCCGAACGTCATTGTTAAGATAATATTAAACGTTCGGTTTTGCTCCTTGACAGCAGTGGCCAGACCTGGTAACATAGGTAGTGGACAGCCAAATAGCATCTCGTATAAGCCGAAGAATATGGCTTCGGCGTCTCTACCAGATGACCGTAAATCATCTGACTACGAGAGAAAGTGTGCCTAGGGTTCCGCCGGTTTTATGGCCGGGTCTGTGACCGAGTGGCACAGGTGGGTATTTTTTACCCGCTACACCGATGGGACAAAAGCCCGGACGGGTAGGTTTCTTCTCGTATTTTTTCGCGGAAGAAGTCTGCCTGTCCGGGCCAATTTTCTTTTGGAGGTGAAAAGTAGTAGAGATTTTACGGTTAGGAGAAACTATGGCTGATTAAACTCACTACCATGGATGCTAGGAGGCGTAGAGATGCTAGAGAAACTGTTCAAATTGCGGGAACGCAACACCACTGTTGGTACGGAAATCATTGCCGGTTTGACTACTTTTATGACCATGGCCTACATACTGGCGGTTAACCCCGGTATCCTTTCTACCACCGGGATGGACTATGATGCGGTTTTCTTCGCTACCTGTGTGGCAGCAGGGATTGTAACTATCGCTATGGGTCTGTTTGTCAACTTCCCCATCGCTCTGGCTCCGGGCATGGGCCTGAATGCCTACTTTGCCGTAGTGGCGGCTAAAGGCGGAGAATTTACCTGGCAGGCAGCTCTGGGGGCAGTTTTCATTTCCGGTATTATCTTTCTAATCCTGACCGTCACCAATATCCGGCAGTTGCTGGTGGTTGCCGTACCCAATTCCCTGAAAAAAGCCATTACTGTCGGGATCGGTCTCTTTATTACTATTATCGGTTTTAAGACTTCGCATTTGCTGGTCGCAGGTTTGCATGTTATTCCTCCTACCCTGGAGACTTTGAATAAAACTAATGGTATTGCCGGTTCCCTGCTCTTCTTTGAATGGGATCTAAAGCTGGGCAACCTGACCCATGCCGAACCCTTGCTGGCCCTGATTGGCCTGGCCATTACCGGGATTCTCATGGCCCGGCGAGTAAAAGGCTCCCTGCTCTGGGGGATTATCTTAACCACTTTAATTGGGATTCCGATGGGTGTTACTCCGATTGACAAATTCCAGTATGCCCTGCCCAAGTTGAGTAACCTGGCGGTAGGTAAACTGGATATCATGGGAGCCCTGGAACATGGTCTGATTGCTGTAGTGCTGACCTTTACCTTCGTGGAATTGTTTGATACCTTTGGTACCCTGGTGGGTACTGCTGGCCGGGCTGGCTTGCTGGATGAGACCGGCAACAATCCTTATATCGGCCGGGCCATGCTGGTGGATGCCCTGGGGGTCAGTTTCGGTGCTCTGATGGGTACCAGTACTGTTACTGCTTATATTGAAAGCGCAGCCGGGATTGGGGAAGGTGGACGCACCGGCTTGACTGCTGTAACCACCGGGGTACTGTTTCTGGCTGCCCTCTTCCTGGCTCCTTTCTTTAAGCTGATTCCCGATGCTGCTACAGCTCCGGCCCTGATTATTGTAGGCTTGCTAATGGCTTCTGCCATTAAAGAAATCGATTTTGATGATTTCACTGAAAGCATGCCTGCTTTCTTAACTATGACGGTAATGCCCTTTACCTATAATATCGCCAATGGGATTTCGGCTGGTATCGTTTTCTACACTGTGCTGAAGGTGGTTACCGGCCGGACTAAGGAAGTGCACTGGCTAATGTGGATTCTCACCGCTCTGGTGTTAAGCCGTTACGTTTTCATCGGAGCGGAATAAGGAAAAAATTCAGGAGGGATGAGTTGATGGCAAAACTGGTTGGAATCATCATGGGCAGTGACTCTGACTTGCCGATCATGGCTGAAGCGGCCAAAGTGCTGGATCAATTTGGAGTAGAGTATGAAGTCAAGATCTCTTCCGCCCATCGGGCCCCGGAGGTGACCATTGAGTGGGCTAAAGGGGCAGTGGAACGGGGCCTGGAGGTGATTATTGCCGGTGCCGGAGTAGCTGCCCATCTGCCCGGAGTGGTGGCTGCAGTGACACCATTGCCGGTAATTGGTGTACCAATAAAAGCTGGGGCCCTCAATGGTATTGACGCGCTGTACGCTATAGTGCAGATGCCCAGTGGCATTCCGGTCGCTACTGTAGCTATCAATGGAGCAAAGAATGCAGGATTGCTGGCTGTCCAAATCCTGGCATCAACCAGACCGGAATTGCAGGCCAAACTGGTGGAGTACCGCCGGAAGCTGGCTGAGGAAGTACAGGCAAAGGCGGACAAACTGCAGCAATTGGGCATTGACGGTTATCTGGCCCAAAAACAGCAGGGCTAAAGAGGACCGCCCCGGAATTTTCAACTCGTCCCTGACCCAGGCAGCCAGGTCCTCGCCATAAAACGAGGGTTTGGTCTGCCTGGGATTATTTTTAGCAAAGGAGTGCTGAGAAGAGGATGATTGAGCGTTACACCTTGCCGGAAATGGGGAGAATCTGGTCAGAAGAAAACAAGTATCGCAAATGGTTACAGGTGGAAATAGCTGCCTGTGAAGCTATGGCAGAGCTGGGCATGATTCCGGCTGACGCAGTAGCGGAAATCAAGGCCAAAGCTGATTTCAGTGTAGAACGCATCCTTGAGATTGAACAGGTAACCAATCATGACGTAATCGCTTTTTTGACCTGTGTGGCTGAGCGGGTGGGTGAAGCCAGCCGTTTTATCCACCTGGGTATGACTTCTTCCGATGTGCTGGATACGGCCTTGGCCCTGCAGATGAAAGAAGCCGGGGAAATCCTCCTGGGCCAGCTGCGGGAACTTTACCAGATATTGCTGGAAAAGGCGCAGGAGTATCGCTATACCCCCATGATTGGGCGCACTCATGGCATTCATGCTGAACCCATTACCTTTGGCCTGAAAATGCTGTTGTGGGCGGCGGAAACAGAGCGCAATCTGACCAGGCTCCAGGCAGCATTAGAGGATATCTCTACTGGCATGATTTCAGGGGCAGTAGGCACCTATGCCAATATCGATCCACGGGTGGAGGAAATCGCCTGCCGTAAATTGGGCTTAAGACCGGCGAAAGTTTCTACCCAGATTATCCAGCGGGACCGCCATGCAGCCTTCATGACCACCCTGGCTGTGATTGCGGGCAGCCTGGATAAATTCGCCACTGAAATCAGGAACCTGCAACGGACTGATATTCTGGAAGTGGAAGAATTCTTCCAGAAAGGCCAGAAGGGCTCTTCGGCCATGCCTCATAAGCGCAATCCCATTACCTGTGAGCGTATTGCCGGCCTGGCCCGGGTGGTGCGGGCCAATGCTCTGGCGGCCCTGGAAAACCAGGCGCTCTGGCATGAACGGGACATTACCCATTCCTCGGTGGAACGGGTGATTATTCCTGACAGCACCATTGCTCTCAATTATATGTTGCACAAATTCATCGGAGTGATGAAAAACTTGCTGGTCTACCCGGAAAACATGCTGGCTAATATCAATAAGACCCATGGCCTGGTCTTTTCCCAGCGGGTGCTGCTGGCCCTGGTGGATAAGGGCTTGACCCGGGAAGCGGCCTATGCTCTGGTGCAGCGTAATGCCCTTCAAGCCTGGGAGACCAAACAGCCTTTCCTGGACCTGGTCCTGGCTGACCGGGAAATTACCGCTCATTTGAATGAGGAGGAAATCCGGGGGCTGTTCAACTTCAATTACCACCTGGCCCAGGTGGATACCATCTTTGCTCGTTTCGGCTTATAAAATTAACAAGTTAGGAGGAAGGCAGATGCAAAAAGGCGAATTCTTATACGAGGGCAAGGCCAAAAAAATCTATGCTACTGATCAGCCCGGTCTGGTCTGGATTGAGTACAAGGATGATGCTACTGCTTTCAATGGCTTAAAGAAGGGGACCATTAGTGGTAAAGGGGAGCTGAATAACAAGATTTCTGCTTACTTTTTCCAGCTGCTGGCCCAGAAGGGGATTGAAAGTCACTTTGTCCAGCTGGTCAGTGATAATGAGCAGATCGTTAAAAAAGTTGAAATCGTACCTCTGGAAGTAGTAGTGCGCAATATCGCTGCCGGCTCCCTGGCCAAGCGGCTGGGCCTGGAGGAAGGAACTGCCATGCAGCAACCCGTTGTAGAGCTATATTACAAAAATGATGAGCTGGGAGATCCCCTGATTAACTACTATCATGCTCTGGCTCTGGGGCTGGCAACCCGGGAAGAAATGCTCTACATGGAAGAAATGGGCCTGAAAATCAACGCTATTTTACAGGAATATCTCCGCGACAAAGAAATCATCCTGGTGGACTTCAAACTGGAATTTGGCCGGGTAGATGGTAAAATCATTCTGGCTGATGAAATTTCCCCTGATACCTGCCGTTTCTGGGATGCAGAGACCAGGGAAAAACTGGACAAAGACCGCTTCCGTCGTGATCTGGGCGGAGTGGAGGAAGCCTATCAGGAAGTGTATCGCCGGTTGACCGGCAACTAATAATTAGGGGGAGAAACCATGGCGGGGGAAATAAAAGACGAATGCGGTGTATTTGGGATTTATTTGCCTGGTGGCGAAGTAGCCCAGATCACCTATTATGGCCTCTATGCCCTCCAGCACCGGGGACAGGAGAGCGCCGGAATTGCTGTGGCTGACGGTAAGGAAATCCGCCTCCATAAAGGCATGGGCCTGGTGCCAGCTGTATTTCAGGATAAAGATTTACAAAGCCTGAAAGGGTATATTGCCTGTGGTCATGTCCGTTATTCTACCACAGGAGCCAGTTCGCCCATTAATGCCCAGCCCCTGGTTTTTCGCTATGCCAAGGGAATGCTGGCAGTAGCCCACAATGGCAACCTGGTCAATGCCTATGAATTAAGGAAGAATCTTACCGCCCGTGGGTCCCTCTTTCAGTCCACCATTGACACGGAAGTGATTATCAACCTGCTGGCCCGGCATAGCCAGGGCGGGATAGAGGATGCTGTCCATAAAACCATGATTGACCTCAAAGGCTCCTATTCCCTGGTGATCATGACCCAGGATAAATTGCTGGGAGTGCGGGATCCCCATGGCATCCGTCCCCTCTGTCTGGGGCGGCTAGGGGATGGCTATGTGATTGCTTCCGAAAGCTGTGCACTGGATACGGTGGGAGCTACTTTCCTGCGGGATGTTGAGCCGGGGGAAGTGGTGGTAATCGATGAAAATGGCCTGCATTCCCGCCAGGCTTTACCGCCTCAGAAGCAGACCTGCATTTTCGAATATATCTATTTTGCCCGGCCCGACAGCCGCATTGATGGCTTCGGGGTCAACTGGTGCCGGCGCCAGATGGGGCGGCAGCTGGCCCGGGAGGCTCCCCGGGATGTAGATGTGGTCATTTCTGTGCCTGATTCCGGCACGGCAGCAGCGCGAGGCTATGCCGAAGAGCTGGGCCTGCCCTTTGAAGAAGGGCTGATGAAAAACCGCTACATTGGCCGCACTTTTATCCAGCCATCTCAGGCCTTAAGGGAGCTGGCGGTGCGGTTAAAACTCAATCCCATTATTTCGGTAGTGAAAGATAAGCGCCTGGTGCTGGTGGATGACTCCATTGTACGGGGCACGACCAGTCGCCGCATTGTCAAAATGCTGCGGGAAGCGGGGGCGAAAGAAATTCACTTGCTGATCAGCAGTCCGCCCATTTTGCATCCCTGTTACTATGGTATTGATACTTCGGAACGGAGTGAACTGATCGCTGCCCAGAAAAGTGTGGAAGAGATAGCCCAGTATATCGGGGTGGATAGCCTGCATTATCTCAGCCTGGAAGGCCTGCTGGCTGTATTTCAGGCTGATGTCAATCAGGGCTTCTGTACCGCCTGTTTTAATGGTCAATATCCCGTCCCCATCCCGCCGGAAGCGGGGAAACACATTCTGGAAAAAGGGGGGTCTTGCTGTTGAAAGGCTTGACCTATAAAGAAGCCGGCGTAGATATTGATGCCGGCAATCGCGCCGTAGAACTGATTAAGGAAAAAGTCAGGAAAACCATGCGACCGGAAGTCTTGACAGATATCGGCGGCTTTGGTGGGCTGTTTGCCCTGGATATCAGCAAATACCGGCAGCCGGTGCTGGTCAGCGGCACTGATGGGGTAGGGACCAAGCTGCGGGTGGCCATGCTGATGGATAAACATGACACCATTGGCATCGACTGTGTGGCCATGTGTGTCAATGATATCCTGGTTCAGGGGGCAGAACCCCTCTTTTTCCTTGACTACCTGGCAGTGGGTAAACTGGATCCGGAACAGGTAGCCGCTATTGTTGGCGGCATTGCCGAAGGCTGCCGGGAGGCAGGCTGTGCGCTCATCGGGGGCGAAACGGCGGAAATGCCCGGTTTTTACCCGCCGGGAGAATATGATGTGGCCGGTTTTGCTGTGGGAGTGGTGGATAAGGAGAAAATTCTCGACGGCTCCCGGGTGCGGGAAGGCATGACGGTGCTGGGCCTGGCTTCTCACGGTCTCCATTCCAATGGCTATTCCCTGGCCCGTAAAGTCTTGCTGGAGCGGGCCGGACTGAACCTTGACCTCTACCTGCCGGAACTGGGTTGTACTGTAGGGGAGGAGTTGCTGAAACCTACCCGTATTTATGTACGTTCCCTCCTGCCCCTGGTTCAGGAAGGGCGCATCGCTGCCCTGGCCCATATTACCGGCGGGGGACTGCTGGAAAATATCCCGCGGGTATTGCCGCCGGGTCTGGGGGTGGAGTTAACCGCCGGCAGCTGGCCGATTCCACCGATTTTTGATTTGATTGAGAAGCTGGGGCATATAGCCAAAGAGGAAATGGCCCGTACCTTTAATCTGGGGATTGGCATGGTGGCTATCGTCGCGGCTGAGGAAGCGCCGGCCATCGCTGACCGTTTGAAGGCTGCCGGGGAAAAGGTCTATACCATCGGCCGGGTGGTAGCCGGGGCCGGAGTGCAGGTGGTGTGAGATGCTAAAACTGGGAGTGCTGGTTTCCGGGCGGGGCTCGAATTTGCAGGCATTGCTGGATGCCCGGGCCCGGGGAGAACTGAAAGCAGAAGTGGCGGTAGTGATCAGCGACAAGGCGGGGGCCCTGGCTTTAGAACGAGCCAGGGCCGCCGGAGTGCCTGCCTATCATGTTGATCCCAGGGCTTATCCGGATAAAGCAGCCTATGAACAGGAAATCTGCCGGCTGCTAAAGGAAAATGGAGTGGAACTGGTAGTGCTGGCTGGTTATTTGCGCCTGGTGGGACCGGTGCTGCTGGCAGCCTACCCGGAGCGGATTATCAATATCCATCCTTCGTTGTTGCCCGCTTTTCCCGGGCTGGAGGCCCAGCGCCAGGCCTGGGAATACGGGGTAAAAATCAGTGGATGCACGGTGCATTTCGTTGATGAGGGGCTGGATAGCGGGCCCATCATCCTGCAGGCAGCCGTGCCGGTGGAGGAAGGGGATACGGCAGCTGAGCTGGCGGCCCGGATTCTGGCTGAGGAACATAAACTTCTGCCCCGGACAGTCAATTTGATTGCCGAAGGCAGAGTAAAGATAGTAGGGCGGCGGGTACAGATTGAGCCGCAGGACAGAAAGGAGGCTTTCTGATGAAACGAGCGCTGATCAGCGTTTCTGATAAAACCGGGGTGACGGAACTGGCCCGGGGTCTGGTAGAACTGGGCTGGGAACTGGTTTCCACCGGAGGTACTTATAAGACCATCAAGGAAGCGGGAATTCCCGTAACCTATGTCAGTGAAATTACCGGTTTTCCTGAGATTCTGGATGGACGGGTAAAAACCCTGCACCCCAAAATCCATGGGGGCATCCTGGCCCGGCGCACGCCGGAACACCTGGCCCAGCTGGCCGAACAGGGGATCGGGACTATTGATCTGGTGGCTGTTAACCTCTATCCCTTCCGGCAAACCATCAGCAAGCCGGGAGTGACTCTGGAGGAAGCCATCGAGAATATCGATATCGGGGGCCCGGCCATGGTACGGGCTGCCGCCAAAAACCACGAGAGCGTGGTGATTGTAGTCAATCCCCAGCGCTATTCCCAGGTCCTTAACTATTTGCGGGAAGAAGGGGAAGTGCCTTTGGTTATGCGCCGCCAGCTAGCAGCGGAAGCATATTGCCATACGGCCCAGTATGATGCCATGATCAGCCAGTATCTGTTTGGCCAGACCGGGGAACGGCCGGGATTGCTGACAGAAGACTTGATTCTGGCCGGCAACAAGGTGCAGACGCTACGTTATGGCGAAAATCCCCAGCAGCAGGCAGCCTTTTATCGCCTGCCCGGCTATGCTGCCTCCGGAGTAGCCGGGGCGGAACAGCTGCAGGGCAAGGAACTGTCCTTCAATAACCTGCTGGACACCCAGGCGGCCTGGAATCTGGTCCAGGAATTTACCCAGCCGGCGGCGGTGATTGTTAAACACAACAATCCTTGCGGAGCAGCTATTGCCGAAGATATTGCCACTGCCTACCGCAAGGCCCTGCAGGCTGACCCGGTTTCCGCTTTTGGCGGGATAGTTGCCCTTAACCGGGAAGTGGATGGAGAAACGGCCAGAGAGCTGACGGAAATCTTTCTGGAAGTGATTGCTGCCCCTGCCTTTAGTGAAGAGGCCAAAACCATCCTGGCAGCCAAATCCAACCTGCGCTTACTGGTTATGCCTGCCGGGAATGCCACCGTATTTCCCTATGACCTGCGGGTAGTAGGCAGCGGTCTCCTGGTCCAGGAAGCTGATACAAGAGAAATAACTGCTGCTGATCTGCGGGTAGTGAGCCAGAAACAGCCCACACCGGAGCAAATCGAGGAAATGCTGTTTGCCTGGCGAGTGGTCAAGCATGTCAAATCCAATGCTATCGTGGTTACCAAAGGGGGCGTTACCCTGGGAGTCGGAGCTGGTCAGATGAACCGGGTGGGTTCGGCCCGCATTGCCCTGGAACAAGCCGGCGAAAAGGCAGCCGGGGCGGTCCTGGCTTCAGATGCTTTCTTCCCCTTCCCCGACACGGTGGAACTGGCAGCCCGGGCCGGAATCAGTGCTATCATTCAGACCGGTGGGGCCCTCAGGGATGAGGAAGTAATCGCAGCGGCTGACCGGTTGGGCCTGGTAATGGTACTGACGGGAGTGCGGCATTTCAAACACTGAGGAGGTAAGCAGCAGCTTCAGAAAACTAGACTATAATTGATTGTATTTAACTGTTTTGCTACAATAAAAAAATGGAACTATTATCCATTGGTGAGGCAGCAAAGTCCGGCAGGGTTTCGGGGAGCTGATCAGGAATGCCAGAGAAACACGAGAAGAACAAATTTAGCATAACTGTGTGCGGGGAGTTTTTTCCGGAGATTTACCCGGCTCACCGGTCTTCGAAATGGAGCCGGGGCGAAGAAGACCAGCTGACTACGGAGATGCGTCTCTTCTGTGCCTGTATGCGGTGGGCCTTTAACCGGCTCCTGGAAGGTGCTTCCCGCCATGA